>JABCZE010000073.1 GCA_013289785.1 Vulcanimicrobiota bacterium
CGTTGAAGTTGATCGAAGCGTGGGGCCTTACGTATCGGGGCGTCGCCTACGTGTGGGTAAAGACCAACCGCCGGGGCGAAATAATCTCCGGCCAAGGCGTCCTACCGACCTTCACCAAACCGACGACTGAGCTCGTGCTCGCCGCCACGACCAAGCCGACCGGGCGTCCCTTCCCGATCCTGGACCTCGCGCAGCCGCAGGTCGTTCTTCATTCAAGAGGTGCGCATAGCGAAAAGCCGGCGGTCTTCCGCCGTCGAATCGAACAGCTCTGCGGCGACCGCCCCCGGATCGAACTTTTCGCACGATCCAGCGCTACGGGGTGGGATAGTTGGGGCGCCGAGGTAGGGAAGCTCGACGGAGCAACGGGTCACGAAGGCAGCCCGGTAGGCGTTGGAGGCAAGGGACAATAACGAAATGACTGCGGCAATCGGCGCTCGGATACGCATGGAGCGGGCGACGCTCGGCTCGCTGGCAATTCACGTGCTCGCCGCGCTCTCGATCCCGGCATTGGCCTGGACCGCTTCCGGGGCGCCCGTAGAAACGGTCAGCTTCACCCACATTCTTCGGGTGCAGATCGTTCGGCCAAAAGCGGCACTCCCGCGCCCCCGCGCCGTCGCGCCGCACTATAAAGTCTCGCCTTCGATGAACTTCGCGCACCGCGTCGTGCTCGTGAAGGTAACCCAGCGACGGCAAGCGACGCGGGCTCCGATCGCAACCAACGCGCCCGCAGCTCCCGCACTCGCCACCGTCGCAGAAGCGGGCGATTCCACCGCGAACGGTGATGCGGCGCCGGCGTCGAGCCCAACGCCTACGATCCGCGCGGTTGCCAGCGTCGACACTCACCATGCCGGCGGGTATCTACCCTTTGGCGCCGAGCAGCCGGTTCCAGTTCTCGATCCCGCGGTCCGCAAGGCACTCGACGGTCTCGGCGTTCACGTGACGCTGATCGTCACCGTCGGCGACGACGGCCGCACGACCAACGTGGTCTTTCAGCCGGCCCTCGATTCGCAAAGCGAAACCCGCATTCGCTCGCTGCTCGCCGACGCGAGCTGGGATCCGGCCGTGTGCGGCGGCGGCGTCTCTTGCGAAGCCCAAGCCACGATCAAGCTCTAGCCTACAAAATCGACTTTCCCAGCGCCGAGCAAATTAAGCCGACCGCCAGCGACGCGGTTTGATTGCGGTCGTCGAAGATCGGGTTGATCTCCACCATCTCGATCGAGCCGAGCTGACCGCTGTCGTAGAGCATCTCCATGATCAGATGGGCTTCGCGATAGCTTAAGCCGCCTTTGACCGGCGTTCCGGTGCCGGGCGCCTCGCTCGGGTCGATTGCATCCATGTCGAACGAGACGTGGATCGGCCGGCCTTGGCCGCCCGCAATGCTTCGCGCTTCGTTCATGACGTGCACCATGCCGAGTTTGTCGACGTCGGTCATGGTGAACGCTTTAACACCGAACTCGCGAAGCAGCCGCTTCTCGTCGGGGTCGACGTCGCGCAAGCCGATCTGAACCGAGCGTTCCGGCGCCGCAAGCCCTTTACGTAAGGCAAAGTAGAGCGGCATGCCGTGCACGTTGCCCGATGCGGAACTGTCGGGGCTGTTGATATCGGCGTGCGCGTCGATCCAAACGAGGCCCGGCGGCTCGCCGTAAGCGCGCGTCAGCCCGTCGAGCGTTCCCATCGCAATCGAATGGTCTCCGCCCAGAACGATCGGCAAGCCGCCGGCATCGATCGCTTCTTTGACCAGCACGGCAAGATCGCCGCAGACCTCGGTGATGACGTCGAAGAACTTCGCGGCGGAGTCTTGCGAGTCGGCCGATTCGCGAATCGGGACCTGTAGATTTCCGTGATCCACGATTTCGGCGATGCCGAGCGTTCTCAACTTCTCGTGCAGTTTGGCATAGCGAATCGCCGAAGGACCCATGTCGACGCCGCGACGGCTTGCGCCGAGGTCCATCGGGACCCCCACGATGTCCACTCGCCGCGCAGGAGAAAGAATCGGGCTCACGACCGCTGCCTTTCACCGCGCCCTCGCCCCAGCCCCGTAGCGAGCTCTGGGGAGGAATAGGGTTGCGCGGCATGTGAAACGTCGGCCATGCTCGGCCGTGCGGCATTGCTTAGCGCCTTTGTGCTCGCTGCTGCGTGCGCTTGGGCAGCTCCAGCGTTCGCCTATCTGCCGCCGCCGCTCGCCGGCCTCAATCACGACGCTCGCAACTTAGCGCGTCACGTTCCGGGCGCGATCGCCCTCGACGTCCTCGACCTCGATACGGGGTTCGATGCCGGCTTCAATGCGCGCAAGAGCATGCCGGCGGCCTCCACGATCAAGCTTCCGGTGATGGTTGCGGTCTTCGAGCAGCTTGCAACGGGCCGCTTCGACTTAAACCGGCGCGTCACGCTGGAGGCCCAAGATAAGGACGCGGGGTCGGGAGACCTCTGCGATTTGCCCGACGGCAGCACCTATTCAGTCTCCGAACTGCTCGACAAGATGATCGACGTCAGCGACAACACCGCCACCAACATGTTGATCCGGCTCGTGGGCCGGCGTCAAATCAACCTGGAGATGGCGCGGCTCGGATTGGCGACGACTCATCTCTTGGGCGACGTGCGCACCGACGCGTGGTCGATTCGCGCGACGCTGCGGACCTCGCCGGCCGATCTCGTGCACCTTCTCTCGCTGATGGCAAGAGGCGAGCTGGTGGATCAATGGTCGTCAAACGAAATGATCGCGATCTTGGAAGCCGACCAGTACAACACGCTGCTGCCCGAGCCGCTTCCCGCGAACGTTGCGATCGCGCACAAGACCGGCTCGTTTTTTGACACGCTCAACGATGCCGGAATCGTCTATGCCAGCGACGCGCCTTACGTGATCGCCGTCATGACGACGGCCTTACAATCGCAGAACCTCGGGCGGCAGTTCATCCACCGCATCTCTCGGCTCGCCTATTCCGACGAGCTGCGGCTCGCGCACTGGCGCGAAGCACATCCCGGGTACGGCACCTCGCCGGATTTGACGTACTGGACCGGCGATACGGAGCCTAGGCCTTGACCGGCGCCGACGCGTACGCCGGCGTCAGCCACTCCAGATAGCGCGGCTCCCGCCCCATCACGATTCTCGAATAGAGGCTGCTCAGCAGCTTGGTAATCGGTCCCGTTTCGCCGTCACCGACGAGACGGCGATCGACCGACGCCACGGAGGCAATCCCGACCGCCGTTCCCGTTAAGAAGACTTCCTGCGCGCAGTACAGTTCGCCGCGATCGATCGCGCGCTCCACGACCTCTAACCCGAGCTCGTGATGCGCGATCGCCATGATGGCCCGGCGCGTGACGCCCTCGAGGACGTTCTGCGACGGATCGGGCGTGTAGAGCACGCCGCGGCGCACGATAAAAATGTTTTCGGCCGAGCCCTCGGAGACGTGGCCGTCGTGCGATAGCAGAATCGCTTCGTCGAATCCGTTCTGCACGGCTTCGCTCTTGGCCAACGCCGAGTTGACGTAAAGCCCGGTTATCTTTGCGCGGGGGGGAGCCATCGTATCGTCCGTTCGGCGCCACGAACTCACGCAGACGTGCAGCCCGCGTGTCGGGTCGAGATAGTGCGTGAAGGGAATCGGAACGATTGCGAAGGCGTCGGGAACGTTATGCAAGCGCACGCCTACGTCTTCGGCTGCTTTATAGACAAACGGGCGAATGTAAATGTCGGTTTTATAGCCGTTGCGGAGAACCAGATCGACCGTTATTTCGATCAGCTCGTCGACGCTCTTGGGAAGCGTCATCGTGAGAATCTTTGCCGATTGTTCGAGCCGCTCGAAATGATCGCGCAGCAGGACCAGAAAGAGCTCGCCTTCTTCAGGCACCCAGTACCCGCGAATCCCCTCAAAACAACCGGTGCCGTATTGCAGGCCATGCGTCAGCAGCCCGACCTTGGCGTCCCTGTAGCGCGCGAAGCCGTCCTTCGCATAGACCGTAACCTCAGACAGCTCCATTCCAATCGGCTCCTTTCGGTCCACCGGAGTTGACCTCGGCGCCCGCCGGCTCCTTTGGCCGGCGGTCGTACGGCGGCGTCGCGGTGGGGACTCGCCCCCCGCCCGCGAATTCAGCGGGCGTGAGCACAAACTACGTTCGATTGACGCACCCGCTCGTGCGTGACGGCCGCGATCTGCGGCGGGCCACCTGGGACGAAGCGCTCGACCGGGCCGCTTCGGCGTTGCGTGACGCCCGCGACCGAGGGCCGGCCCGCACGTACGGGATGTTTAGCTGCTCGAAGGCTACCAACGAGATGAACTACATCGCGCAGAAGTTCGCTCGTTGCGTCATCGGCAGCAACAACATCGACAGCTGCAATCGAACTTGACACGCCCCTAGCGTCGTCGGTCTGACGGCGGTATTCGGGGCAGGCGGCGGTACCAGCTCGTACGAGGAGGTCGAGCATACCGGCGCGATCGTCTTGTGGGGATCGAATGCGCGCGAGACGCACCCGATCTTCTTTCACCATGTCCTGCGCGGCATCCACAACGGCGCGAAGCTTTACGTCGTCGATCCGCGGCAAACCTCGAGCGCACGTTGGGCCGACGGCTGGCTCGGGCTCGACGTCGGTTCCGATATCGCGCTGGCCAATGCCGTCGGCCGCGAGATCCTCGCAGCGGGTCTAGAGAACCGCGAGTTCGTCGCTCGAGCGACCGACGGCTTCGAGGAGTATCGAGCTTCCGTCGAGCCGTACACGCTCGAGTATGCCGAAAAGACGACGCGGGTTCCGGCGCATCTGATTCGCGAGCTCGCGCACGTCTATGCCAGCGCGCCCACGGCCGAGATGTGCTGGACGCTGGGAATTACCGAACACCATAACGCCGTCGATAACGTCCGGGCGCTCATCAATCTCGCGCTGCTGTGCGGCCATGTGGGCCGTTACGGCTCCGGCGTCAATCCGCTGCGAGGGCAGAACAACGTGCAAGGCGGCGGCGACATGGGAGCGATTCCCAACAAGTTTCCCGGCGGACAAGATGCCGAAGATCCCGCCGCCCTCGCGAAGTTTGAAGCGGCTTGGAACGTGACGCTTCCACACAAGCGCGGCTGGCATCTCAGCGACATGTTCGCCGCGATGGAGCGCCGCGAGCTCGACACGTTGTACGTCATCGGCGAGAACCCGGCGCAGTCCGAAGCCGATCAGAAGCACGCGAACGAACTGCTGCGCGGCCTGCGGCATTTGATCGTGCAAGACATCTTTCTCACCAAGACCGGCGAGCTGGCGGAGGTCGTCTTCCCGGCATCGGCAAGCTGGTGCGAGTCGGAGGGAACCGTTACCAGCAGCGAGCGGCGCGTACAACGGTGCCGCAAAGCGTTGGAACCGCCCGGAGAGGCGCGCGACGATATCAGAATTATGTGCGAGCTGGCACGGCGTCTGGGTTCGCCGTGGCCGGATTACACGGCCGAACAGGTGTGGGACGAGTGCCGTTCGCTTTCACCCTGGCACGCCGGCATGAGTTACGCACGGCTCGACGAGCTCGACGGCATTCCCTGGCCGTGTTATGACGAGCAGTCCGCGGGCGAACGCTTTCTCCACGCGCGCCTCTGGGAGAATCCGGTCGGCGGACCGCGCGCGCCGTTCGCGGCGGTCGCACACGACCCGCCCGTCGAAGCGCTCGACGACGAGTATCCGCTGCGCCTCACAACGGGCCGGCGTCTCGATTCGTTCAACACCGGCGTGCAGAGCGGCGGCTATCGTTCGCCGATGCGGCGGGGCGAGCGGCTCGACATGTCGCCGCACGACGCGCGCACCCACGGCTTGCGCGAAGGCGATCGCGCGCGGGTCAGCTCGCGCCGCGGCTCGGTCGTCGTGCCGATTCATATCGATGCCGGGCTGCGCCCGGGCCTCGTCTTTACGACCTTTCATTTCAACGACGAAGTCGCGACCAATCTGTTGACGATCGACGCAACCGATCCGCAATCGGGAACCGCCGAGTTCAAAGCCTGCGCCGTGAAGGTGGAACGTGCCCTTCGACAGCCCTTCGACTCCGCTCAGGGTGACACGTAGTAGTGGACCTGCATTTTAGCTCCGCGGTGCCTGACGACGTCGAACGTGGTGCTGTCGACGCCCTGCTCGGTGCTCGATCCGACGAGCGCGGCGCCGATGCGCGGGGTCGCCGGCACCTGCTGTTGCCGGCGCTGCACGCGGTGCAGGAGCGAGTGGGTTGGATCAGTGCCGGCGCCGTCAACTATATCGGCGAGCGCCTGACGGTCGCGCCCGCAGACATCTTTGGCGTTGCGACGTTTTACCACTTGCTCGCGACGGCGCCGCGGCCCCCGGTCGTCGCGCACGTCTGCGACGACATCGCGTGCATCGGCGCCGGCGCGGAACAAATTTGCGCCCAGCTCGCGGCCGGCGGCGTAACCTATGAGCGCAGCCCGTGCCTCGGCCTCTGCGATCGAGCGCCGGCGGCGCTCGTCATTGCGGCAGGCGAGTCGCCGACCGCCACGGCGGTGGCGCCCGCGAGTGCAGCAATGGAACCAAACTCTGCAACGACGCATGTCGGCGGAACGGAGCAACGGCTGCTGCACCGGATCGGTCGCGTCGATCCCGAAAGCCTCGACGATTACCGCGCGCACGGCGGCTTTGCGGCGCTGGCGCGCGCGCTCGAGCTGGGCCCCGACACGACGATTGCCGAGATCGCGGATGCAAAGCTGCTCGGACGCGGCGGCGCGGCCTTTCCGGCGGCGCAAAAGATGCAGGCGGTTGCGGCGGCGCCGGCGCGGCCGCACTATCTGGTTTGCAATGCGGATGAATCCGAACCCGGAACGTTCAAAGATCGCGTGCTGATGGAAGGCGATCCGTTTGCGCTGGTCGAGGCCGTGGCGATTGCCGCGTATGCCGCCGGTTGCGAGCATGCGTACATCTACGTGCGCGGCGAATACCCGCTGGCCGCGCGACGCCTCGACGGAGCGATCGCGCAGGCGCGAGCCGCCGGCCTGCTCGGAACCCTCGAGATCGAGCTTCGTCGCGGCGCGGGCGCGTATATCTGCGGCGAGGAGACCGCGCTCTTCAACTCGATCGAAGGCAAACGCGGCGAACCGCGCAATAAGCCGCCCTTTCCGGCGCAAGCCGGTCTCTTTGCTAAGCCGACGCTGATCAACAACGTCGAGACGCTCGTAAATTTGCTGCCGATTCTGATCGAAGGCGGCGCAAGTTACGCTCGCGTCGGAACCGCACAGTCGACCGGCACGCGGCTCTTCTCGCTCTCCGGCGCAATCGCTCGACCCGGCGTCTACGAGGTCGCCCACGGAACGACGCTGGGCGCGCTGATCGAG
>JABCZE010000074.1 GCA_013289785.1 Vulcanimicrobiota bacterium
GACGGCGTGCGTGGCAGCTCGGTGACGATCTCCAGCCGCTCGGGCCAATAGTGTTTGGCGGCCTGGCACGCGTAAAGATAGTGCTGCATCCGATCGAAATCGAGCTGCGCGCCGCCGCGCAGCACGACGAAGGCGCAGGCACGCTCGCCCAAGCGCGCATCCGGCATCGCAACGATCGCGATCTCGGCGATGGCCGGGTGATCGCTCAGCAGTTGCTCCATCTCGGCGACGGGAATCTTCTCGCCCCCGCGATTGATGACGTCGCGCACCCGTCCGGTGATGCGAATGTATCCGGACTCGTCGATGACGGCCAAATCGCCGGTGCGAAACCATCCGTCGGCGGTAAAGGCGGCCGCCGTCCAGTTGGGATGATCGGCGTAGCCCACGAACATCGTCGGCGACTGGACTTCGAAGTTCCCTTCTTGCCCGGCGGGCAGCGTGCGGCCCTCGGCGTCGGTGATGCGCAGGTGAATGCCGCGCAGCGCGCGGCCGTCGGTTCCCCAAACCTTCGCCGGTTCGTCGGTCGGTGCGGCGAGCGATCCCAAGCACGATTCGGTCGTGCCCCACGCGCCACAGACCGCGCTGCCGAGAACGCGTGTTGCGCGTTCGGCTAAACCGCGCGGAACGGCGGCCCCGGTTGCAACGAAGATGCGCAGTGCGGCGGGCGCGCGTTCGCCGGCTTCGACGGCCGCGACGAGGTCGGCTAAGAAGGGCGTTGCGGCTTGCACAAACGTTCCGTCCCAGTCGTTGAGCGCGCGCAGCGCGCGCGACGCGTTCCAGACCGGCTGCACGATTTGAGGAACTCCCATGAGCAGCGCCAGCCACATCCCGTAAAGGAATCCGGTTTGATGCGCCAACGGAGACGGCACGAAGATTCGGTCTTCGGCGCCGAGCTCGAGGTGCTCGATTTCCATTGCGGCGGCGCGCATCAGCACGTCGTTACGATGGAGCACGCCTTTCGGTTCGCCCGACGTTCCGGAGGTGAAGAGCAATTGCGCGATCGCCTCAGGGTCGCTCGGCTGCGCGTCGAGCACCTTGCGATCGACCGCGATCGTGCGCAGCGCGTCCTGGTAGCGCAACCAACGTACGGTGTCGTCGTATCCCGGCGCCGGCAGAGCGTAGGTGTTGCGAGCGCCCGCGCAGACGACGACGTGCTCCAGCTTCAGCGGAAGGTCGCCGCTAAAGACGGACGCTTCTTCTAAGATTGACGCGATCTCGGCGGCGTGATTGCGGCCGCGCGCTTCGTCGGGAACGAAGAGGACGCGCGCGCGGGAACGCCGCAGGCAGAAGGCGACTTCCCGTTCGCGGAAGATCGGCATCAACGGGCAGCAGACGGCGCCGACTCGCAACGCCGCCAGCGTGATCACGACGAACTCCACGGTGTTGGGCAGCTGGTAGGCGACTCGTTCGCCTGGCTGCACGCCCAGGCTCAAGAGAAGCGTCGCCGTGCGTTCCACGCGTTCGAGCAACTCTTGCCACGTGAGCGCAACGTCGCTTCCGTCGCGCGTTTCGACGACTGCCAAGCCGAGCGGCGTTTCGCGTGCGTGGTGTGCCAGAAGCTGATCGGTCGTCATCAGCGCGGCGCGATCGGGCTTTGGCATGGCGGCCGCTCGCGCGCCGGAATGCTGGCCGTTGTGCGGCCCGTCGGAAACCGACATCGCAACGCCGATGCTGCGCATCGCGTCGAGAAAGCGAGGGTACGAGATGCGGTAGGCGTTCGGATAGGTCAGCGTGCTCTGCCCCTGTGCGCGCGAAGCGGCCACGGCCAGCGACATCAGGATGCGGTGATCGTTAAAGGACGAGAGGTGTGCGCCGTGAAGCTGCGACACGCCGTGCGCGATGAGCCGGTCGTCGTGCAACTCCAAGTGGCCGCCCATGCGATTGAGCTGGAGCATCGCAGCGACGCGATCGGACTCTTTGAGACGCACGTGGGCGATATTTTCCAATACGGTTTCACCTTTTGCAAACGTGCCCAGGGTCGACAAGATGGGCAGCATGTCGGGAATGTCGCGGCAGTCGACTCGAACTCCGCGCAGCTCGATGCCGGCGTGCCGTACGCGGACGGCATGCGCCTGCGCATCATACGCCATCGGGAGTCCCATCTCCCGAAGAATCTCCATAAACACAGCCTCCGGATGGTCCGGAAGTTCCCCCGGAAGCGCTTGTAAACCGCGAAAGAGCACGTCGGAGGGATGAAGAGCCGTCGCGGCGAGCCCGAACGCGGCCGAGCCGATGTCGGGCGGAAGCTCGACCGTCGCCGGGCGCGGCATCTGCCCGGGCTCGACTTCGAAGCGCCGCCAATCCGGCGCGATCTTCACCTGCAGATCGAAGGCACGCATCATCTCGGCCGTTAGCGCGATGTACGGGCGTTCGTTCAGCTCGCCTTCGACCTCGATGATCGTCGGTTCTTTGGCAAACGGAGCCAGAAGAAGAAGCCCTGAGATCCACTGCGACAAGGTGCCGGGAATGACGATCTTCCCGCCTCGCGGTTGACCCGGAAAGACGGAAATCGGCGGACAGCCGTCGTTCGATTCGAAGCGAACGCCCATCTCGGCGAGTGCTTCGAGCAGCGGCCCGACGGGGCGCCGCTGGAAATACTTTTGGGCAGTCAGCGTGACCGGCGAATCGGCGAGCGACGCCAAGCCGATCATGAAATAGAGCGTCGAACCCGAACTGCCCACCGAGACGACCTTACGCTTGACCTGATAAGGGCCGCCGGCAACGAGCAGCGTCTGGCCTTCGACCTCGATCTTCGTGCCGAGCGCGCGCAAAACGTCCATGGTAAACTGCACGTGGCGAGCATCGGAGAGGCCGAGGATTCGGCTCGTTCCCGGCGCCAACGACGCTAGAATGAGCGCGCGATGCGCGTGATATTTCGAGTTCGGAACCTCGACCTCGCCGGTCAGCGGCCCGCTCGTTCCTTTAACGAGAAGATTCATCGGCGTCCTACCTTAGGCGGCAAAGTTTCCCAGTGAGAATCGGAGCGCCCTGCTCGCGCGTCATCGCGAGATAACCAGCGACGCGTTCTGTCCGCCGAAGCCAAAAGCGTTCACCTGAAAAGCGGCGTAGCGATGCGAGCGCGGGCGCTCGATTACGAGGTCGAAGCGCGTTGCGGGATCGAGCCGCTGCGTTCCGAGCGTCGGCGGAATGCACTCTTCGTGCATCCCGGCGATGCCGGCGATCGCGCACATCGCGCCGGCGCTGGCCATGCTGTGCCCGACGTGTCCTTTGATCGAGGTAACGATTGCCGGGCGATCGGCGTAGACGGCGTCGATAGCCTTGGCCTCGGCGGCGTCGCCGACGATCGTACCGGTCGCGTGGGCGTAGACGACCGCGCATTCCGCCCCGGCCTCGCCCGCGCGTTCGATCGCGTCTTGCATCGCGCGCACTTCGTAGCGTGCCGAGGGGTCGGGTGACGTAATGTGATACGCGTCGGAAAGCGAACCGTAGCCGCGAATGCGCGCCAGCACCCGCGCTCCGCGTTCCCTCGCGCGCTCGATGCGCTCCAAGACCAGGATCGCCGCACCGTCGCCCATCACGAATCCGTCGCGGTCGACGTCGAACGGTCGCGACGCGCGCGTCGCATCGGTGTTGCGCGAGAGCGCGCCCGCGCGAACGAGGCTTTCGTACACCAGTGGGCTCAAGAGCGTTTCGCTGCCTCCCACGATTGCGGCGTCGATCTCGCCTCGCTCGATCATCCCCGATGCCAAACCGATCGCGTCCAGCGATGAAGCGCAGGCCGTACTGATCGCCAGTTGCGGTCCGTGCAGCTTCCAGTGCATCGCGATCAGTGCGCTTGGCATGTTCGGAATGACCAGCGCCATCAGTTTGGGCGATACGGTCCGGCCGCCGGATTCGAGAAGGGCCGTCTGTGCCTGGGCGACGAGGGGGAAAGCCCCCATCGTGTTGCCCACGATGACCGCAGTGCGTTCCTGCGGCGGCTCGAGCTGAGCTTGGTCGAGCGCTTGGACCGTGGCTGCCATCGCGAACTGCGTGAAGCGGTCGGTGTTGCGCAGAGCGGCTGGGGGAACCGGGCTGCGTTCCAAAAAGTCGTCAGCGACCGCCGCCCAAAGCCCGTTTCCGGAAACCGGAGGCCCAGAAGCTTTCATGGGAGCGATTCCGCGCTGGCCCTCGAGCAAGTGTTGCCAGAACACCTCGACCGCCTCACCAATCGGCGATACGATCCCCATTCCGGTAACGGCAACGCGCTCCACGGCGGTCTGATTGCGGGAGCGATACGGTAGGCGCCTGCCGGGCACGGGATGAGGCACGGGCATGCGTCGAAGCGAGGGTCGTGGAGCGAGGGGTTAACGTACCGCAATCGTACCGGCTGGTCCGCCGCGATGCGCGGGCCGAACGTACGATCGTGCGGCTGAGCAGCGGTGCGACTTTTGGAGGCGATGAGATCGCCATTTGCGCCGGGCCGTGTGGTGTCGAATCGGCCGAACAGCTCGATCAGGCCGCTGCGGCGGTGGCTGCCGCGGGCGCGAACGTTCTTCGCGGCGGCGCTTATAAACCGCGCAGCTCGCCGTACTCGTTTCAGGGCCTCGGTGAAGAGGGCCTCAAGATGCTGCGCGATTCCGGCGACCGGTACGGCCTAGGCGTGGTTACCGAGGTGCTCGATCCGCGCGACGTCGAGAAGGTCACGCGCTACGCGGACATGCTGCAGATCGGCACTCGGAACATGCAAAACTTTCCGTTATTGCGCGAGGTCGGCGCCACGCGCGTGCCGGTGCTCCTCAAGCGCGGCCTTTCCGCGACGGTGCAAGAGTGGCTGCTCGCCGCCGAATACGTCATGCTCGGCGGCAACGAGAACGTCGTTTTGTGCGAGCGCGGAGTTCGCTCGTTCGACCCAGCAACTCGCAACCTGCTTGATATTGCCGTCGTGCCGCTGCTCGAAGGGATGACGCATCTTCCGGTTATCGTCGATCCGTCGCATGCTATGGGGATTGCGCGGCTGGTTCCGCCCACCGCCGTCGCCAGCATCGCTGCCGGCGCCCACGGGCTGCTGATCGAAGTTCATCCCGATCCGGCCAACGCGCTCTCCGACGGAGCTCAATCCTTGGACTGCGAACAGTTTGCGTTGCTGATGCTGCGGCTCGCGCTGGTTGCCGAGGTTGCCGGACGCCGTCTGCCGCAACGTGTAAAACCCGCTGCCGTGGCCCCCAACGGTCAGCGCAAGGCTGACGGTGCGGTACGATCGAGTAAGAGCGGCGTAAAGCTGGCGTAGCCGGCGTGAACGGCGCCGATATCGGTGCCCAGCGTGTCGCGGTCGGTTTCAAATGGCGACTCCCAGGCGCGATAGTAGCGCGTCGCTCCGCCGCGCTCTTCGCCGACCATTCGTCCGCAAATGCGCTTGCGTCCCAAACGGGTGACGGAGATTCCACGAATCGATTGCAGCGGAACGTTTGGGACGTTTAAGTTCCAGTAACACGCGACGTCGGCCAGTCGTTCGAACTCGTCGCGAACGCAGCGATCGACGATCGCGGCGGCGCTCTCCCAGTATCGCCGGTCAAACGGCGCTTCGTGGTCGGACGCAAGCGATACCGCCAGCGCGGGAATTCCCAAGAGACAGGCCTCAACCGCGCCCGCGACGGTTCCCGAGTAGTTGACGTCGTCGGCTAGGTTCGGACCGTGATTGATGCCGCTGACGACCAACTCCGGACGCGGCCCCAGTTCCGTAGAGCCGAGGAACACGCAGTCGGCTGGAGTTCCGGAACACGCGTACGCCAAAACTTTAGCGGCGTGACGGCGCTCGATGGTAATCGCTTCGTCGGCGGTGATGGCGTGCGAAACGCCGCTTCGATCACCTGACGGTGCGACGACGACGATATCGTGCTTGCCGGAAAGCACGTCCACGAGTGCTTCAATGCCGGGCGAGTCGATGCCGTCGTCGTTGGTGATTAGGATGCGCAGGCGATTATGCCGGCACGAAACGAAGCGCGAGCCCGTCGATGCAGTAGCGGAGATGCGTGGGCGGCGGCCCGTCGTCGAAGATGTGGCCCAGATGGCTGCCGCAGCGGCGACAGTGCACTTCGGTGCGCATCTCCATCAGCGCGTAATCGTTCTGGGTTTTTGTCGTGTTGGGCAGCACGTCCCAAAACGACGGCCAGCCGTCGCCGCTGTCGTACTTTTTCTTCGACGAAAAGATCACCAACTCGCAACCGGCGCACGCATACACGCCTGGCCGTTTCTCTCCGATCAGCGGGCTGGAAAACGCAGGTTCCGTTCCTCCGCGGCGCAGAATTTCAAAGCGATCGTCACTGAGCATCGCACGCCATTGCGCCTCGGTGTGCGTCACTTCATACTGCTCTTCCGCCGCCGTCCCGCGAATCGCCAAACCGAAAAGGGCGAGCGTTGCCGCGGTCGTCACGAACTCGCCGCGCTTCATCGAACGCCTCCCGGTATCACGTGGCACGCAGCGCCGCCGTTCTTTTCAAAGTACCGTTGGTGGTACTCTTCGGCCGGCCAGAATCGCGGCGCCGGAACGATCTGCGTCACGATCGGGCGAGAGTATTTCTTCTGTTCGCGGTCGCGCGATGCAATCGCCTCGCGCTCTTGTTCGGGTCCGTGCGTGAAGATCGCGGAACGGTACTGATCGCCGACGTCGGGCCCCTGACGATTGAGCTGCGTGGGATCGTGCATCTGCCAGAAGAGGTCGAGCAACTGGTCGTAGCTCACGCGCTGCGGGTCGTAGGTTACTTCGACGGCCTCCGCGTGGCCCGTTCGGTGACCGCAGACCTGGTTGTACGTGGGGTTGTCGGTGTGGCCGCCGATGTAGCCCGAAACGGCCTCTACGACTCCCGGGACCTGGCGAAAAGCGGCTTCGACCCCCCAGAAGCAACCGGCCGCAAAGGTAGCAATTTTCGTTTCCATACATTATTTAGAACGCCGCAGCCCGCCGGGCGGATGCGTCGGGCTACCGGCTCCTAAACGGCGTCGTTGCGGAGGACGTCTTCGATGGTTTCGCGGCGGGCTAGCAAACGGTGGGTGCCGTTTGTGATTCCTATGACGGCGGGTTTGGGGAAGCGATTGTAGTTTCCGGCCATGCTGTAGGTGTAGGCGCCGGTTGAGCTCATTGCGAGGAGATCGCCGGGGGCGACGTCGCGCGGAAGCCGCATCGTGCCGAGTTCGTCGTTTTCGCACGAGCGGCCGCAGAGGGTGATTTCCTGCTCTTCTTCGTGGCGCGGTGTGATGACGGTAACGTGGTAGCGCGCCCCGTAGAGGGCCGGGCGCGGGTTCTCTGCGATGCCGCCGTCCACGACGACG
>JABCZE010000075.1 GCA_013289785.1 Vulcanimicrobiota bacterium
GGAGACGACGAAGGCGCGGGTTTGTGGTTTTCCGGTCTCCCGATTGAGCCAGGCGATCAGTTCGTCGGAACGCCCGGCATCGAGAAAGCGCCCGAGCAAATCGCGCGGCGGCGCTTCGACGGGGACACCCGCGATTCGTCCGAGCAGCACGGGCAACTCGGAGGTCACCGGGCGATCGTCCATCGGCAGAAAGGCGATGGCTGCCAGCAGCAGCGCGGCGAGTTGCGTCAGAGGAGTTGTCTCAGCATGCCGTTGTTTTGCTCCAGCAGCGCGCGTGCTTGAGCTGCGTTGAGGCTGCGACGCTGCATCAACACGGCGATCTTCACGCTGCCGCCGGCTTTCGCGAGCAGCTCGTCGGCGCGCGCTTCATTCACCTGCGCGAGGCGCACGACTAACCGTCGCGCGCGGCCGCGAAGCTTGCGGTTGTTGGCAACGACGTCGACCATTAGATTATCGTAGACCTTGCCCAAGCGCACCATTACGGCCGTGGAGATCGCGTTGAGCGCGACCTTTTGCGCGGTTCCGGCTTTCAACCGCGTCGAGCCGGCGAGCGCCTCGGCGCCGGTCGGCGGAACGATTTTCAGCTCGGCCGCGTACGCCAGCACGGAGTCGGCATCGCCGGTGAGGGCAATCGTGTAGGCGCCGAGCGTTTTCGCGCGTACGATCGCGGCAACGACAAACGCGGCCGTCCCGCTCGCCGAGACGCCGAGCACCGCGTCCTCGGGGCGGACGCACTCGAGCATCGCGTCGTTGCCGGCCGTCGCATCGTCTTCGGCTCCTTCCACCGCGCGGACGAGCGCGGTTGTGCCGCCGGCGATGTGGGCTTGCACCATCTCCGGCGGCGTTCCAAAGGTCGGCGGCATTTCCGAGGCATCGAGCGTCGCGATTCGCCCGCTGCTGCCGGCGCCGACGTAGTGCAGCCGCCCGCCGCGCCGCAGCCGGCGCGCGATCTCGTCAACCGCTGCTGCAATCGCCGGCGCTTGCGCGAGCACCGCGTCGATCGCGGTACGCTGGTCGGCGATCAGCAGTTCGACGAGCGCCGACGTGCTGAGGAGATCCAGCCCGGCACTCTGCGGGTTTTCGGCTTCGGTCGGCGGGAGACGATCCGTCACGAGGCTGCCATCAATCGCCGCGCCTCATGGAGCGCGCCGATGCACGGTTCGACCCGCACGGCGAGAACGCGCACGTCGAGCGATTCGCCGGCGATGCGTTCCTCCAGCGCTTGCGTCAGCGCATTGCGTTCGCGCAGCAGCCCTCCCGAAAAGGCAACCGGCAGCGTTCGCGCCGGACACCGCGACGCAATGCGCACAATTAGCTCGCAGAGGCTCTGGGCCGCGGACTGCACGATGCCGGTCGAAAACTCCTCGCCGCCGGCGGCATGGCGCAGCACCAGCGGCGCGCACGCCGCAATATCGGCGACGGGCGTCACGCTTTGGTAAATGCCGGCGACGACAGCCGCGGGATCGTTCGTGCCGACGTAATCGGCCAGTTCGGCGAGCATCGCGTTTTCCACAGAACCACGTTCCAGCGCGGCCAGCAAGTGGCGCAGAGCGGTGGCGCCGATCGCATACGCCGATCCCGTGTCTCCGAGCAGATAGCCGTAGCCTCCCGCGCGAAACGTGGCTTCACCGATTTCCGCATACGCGATCGAACCCGTTCCGGCAATCAGCACCAGCCCGTCGCCCTCCGGGATTGCGGCCCGCAGCGCGATGCGCGCGTCGTGGCAGAGGGCGATGCGCGCGCCGAGGAAACTGCGGCTCAACGCTGCGCGTAACTGTGCCGCGATCGTTTCCTCTCCGGCGCCGGCCACGCCGATGGCAATTGCATCGGGAGCCTGGCCTTCCAGCGCGCGCGCGATGGTGCGTTCGATCGACGCAGCGGCCGCATCGACGCCGATGAGATTCGGATTCGCACCCGGTCCTGCGACCGTTCGCAGCAGCTCATCGCCGCGAGCGAGTGCCGCGATCGTGTGGCTGCCGCCTGCGTCGACGCCTACGAAGAGGTCGTGCATTCGCCTTGCACTCGCGCGAGCAGTGCTCGCAGGTTGTGCGGCGCGATCGCGCCGAGCACGACGGGCCGAGCCGCGCCGGTCGCCGCCGGAACGTTACCCGCGCGCTCCCGCAGTGCTTCGTAACCGAGCACTACAAAGGCCATCGCCTCTTTAGCTTCCACGGGCAGTCCCATCGCATCGGAGGGTTCGACAAACGCGGGCGCCAGCCGTGCCGCCAAACGCTCCATCAGCGTGCGATTACGGGCTCCCCCACCGGCGGCGATCACCCGCGCGGTTGGCAAGCCGGTGTCGCGAATCGCGCGAGCGACCGATGCGGCGGTCAGCTCGCAGAGGGTGGCCGCCCCGTCCTCGACGGTCAGCGTACTCAGGCGCGCGTGTTGCGCGAGGAAGTGTTTGCCGAAGCGTTCGCGGCCGGTCGTCTTGGGAATCGGTGCCTCGAAAAACTCGTCGGCGAGCATTTGCGCGAGCAGCGTCTCGTCCACGTGCCCCGCGCGCGCCAGATCGCCATCGGCGTCGAAGCGCTGCCGTCCTTTGGTGCGTTCGGCAACGAACGCATCGAGCAGCATCGTACCGGGACCGGTGTCAAAGGCGACGGCTTCTTCGGGCGACGCACCTTTTCGCAGCAGCGTGATATTCGCGATGCCGCCCAAGTTGAGCGCGACCCGGTCTTCGCCGGCGTGGGCGAGAAGCAGTGCGTCAACGCGAGCCACGAGCGGTGCGCCGTGGCCGTTCGCCGCACAATCGGCACTGCGAAAATCGTAACAGACGGTCGCACCGGTTGCCTCGCGGATCATGAACGCGTCGCCCACTTGCAGCGTGACGTGCCGGGGACCGTCGTGGAAAAGCGTTTGTCCGTGCGATGCCACAAAGTCGATCGCCGCCGAGCCGGTTATGGTTTTTGCGGCTCGTGCGAACACAGCGCCTAAGGCGTGATGCAACCGCGCGACAGCGGCAACGCTCGCGGCGTTGGGCGGCAGCGCGGCAAGGAGTTCGTCGTAGAGCGCGCTCTCAAACGGGAATGTCTGGAAGCGCACGAGTTCCAGCGCGTAGGTTGGTCCGCGGGGAAGAATGCGAACCAGGGCCGCGTCGATGCCGTCGAGGGAGGTTCCGCTCATCAAACCAACGGCGAGCATCAGAGGTTTAAATCCTCGACCATCGCTTCATAGAAGCGAACGCGCAAGCTGGGCCCAGGCGCGGGCTCGGCGTCGCGTCCGAAATAAACGGCGTTGGTAAGGAGGACGCCTTGCAGGTCGCGCACCGGATCGGCCCAGACGCAGGTTCCGACGAACCCCGTGTGACCGAACGACGATCGATCCATAAAGCGACCGCACGAGTTGTCGTTGCTGGTCTTGAGTGCCCAACCCAAGCCTCGGCGTAGAACGGGGTCGGAAGCCTGCTCTTGGGTAGCCTCGCGAATGAGGTTCAGGGGAAGCATCGCGGCCGTTCCGCGGGCGAGTGGGCCGAGGTACGACTCGGTCATCGCTGCGACGTCGGCTGCCGTTCCGAAGAGCCCCGCGTGCCCCGCGACGCCGCCCATCAGATAGGCTTTTTCGTCGTGGACGAATCCGGCAACTCGACCGCGCCACGCATCTTCTTCCGTCGCCGGGATTGCCGCGCGCTGGGAAAAGCGCGGACGAAATTCGAGCGAACCGCCAAACGTGCGGCGCGCGAGCGCGTCGAGCGAGACGCCGGTCGCGCGCTCGAGCGCGACGCCGAGAACGATGAAGCCAAGGTCACTGTAGATGACGCGCTCGCCGGGCTTCGCGAGCAGTTCGGAATGGAGCGCGAAGCGCTCGACGTTCTCGTCGAGAATAGCGCGATAGTCCGCACCAGAGTTCATCCCGGAGTTATGCGCCAGCAGCATGCGCAGGGTAATCGGCGCGCGATCGCCATGCTTCCATTCCGGAAGCACTCGCCACAGGGGCTCGTCAAGCGCGAGCGTGCCGTCGGCAACGAGCTGCAGGGCGAGCGTGGCAACGAATAGTTTGGTTAGCGATGCCAGATCGAAGCGAGTATCGCAGTAAACGGGTGTGGCCGACGCGTCGCCGCGCGTTGCGCCATACGCCCGTTCAAAGACGGGCTTACCGCGGTATTCTATGCGCGCGACGGCCGCGGTAAACTCGGTGCCGCAGCCCGCTTCGAGCGCTTCTTCCACGCGGGGAAACGCGCTCACGACGACGCTACGACGGGAAGCTGGCCGGTGGGGAGGCTGTTGCCGAAGAGGACGTCGGCGAGGCCGCCGATCGAGGGGGCGTCGTCGCCGTAGGTGGCCAGCAGATGGCGCGCGGCTGCGAAGAGCTGCAGATCGAACGGTTCCATGAGCGACACGACCACCGCATCGGGATAGAGCTGCAGAATCGTGGCGATCGCTTGGGCTTGCGCTGGATGCAAGTGCGCGCGGCGCGCGAGGACGATTGCGCGGCGCCCGCTTTGCGAAAGCGCCGCAAGAATTCGGTCGATATCCTCGGGAGCCGGATCGGCCGGCGCGCAAACGACGGAAAGCACGGGCGCTTCGTGCTGCAATGCCGCGGCGTCGCCCCCGAACGAGATCGCGATCGACGTGACGGGATCGGCCTCGGGAACGCCGCGCAGCAGCGTAACTGCGCGTCGTCCGATCTCGCGCCCGACGTTGGGGTGCGGCGCGGACTCATCCAACGGCAACGGCAAGCTCGCGGATTCACGCAGCAGGAAAACGCGCGCATACGCCTCTTCCAAACGCTCGAGGGGAACCCGCCCTTCTTCCACCGCCGACTCGATTGCCACGGCCGCGGCGATTGCCAATTCGATGCGGTGGCTGAAGAGCAGCAGATCGGCGCCGGCAATTAATGCGTCGACGGCGGCCTCAACCGGTCCGTAAGCGGCCAACGCATCCATCTCGAGGCAGTCGGTAACGAGCACGCCTTTAAACCCAAGCTTCGTGCGAAGCAATTCGGTTGCAATTCGGCGCGAGAGCGTTGCCGGGCGTTGCGGATCGAGCTGCGGCAGCAGCACGTGCGCGCTCATAAACGCGCTCGCCTCGAGGGCCACCGCGGCAAACGGAATCAGATCGCGCGCGAGCAACGTCGCCTCGTCTACATCGAGAACCGGCAGCGCGTGATGTGAATCGACCGAGGTCGCGCCGTGGCCGGGGAAATGCTTGTAGCACGGCGTGATGCCGCCACGCGCCAGGCCCGCAGCAAAGGCCGCGCCCATCGCCGCGACGTTCTGCGGGCCGCTGCCGAACGAACGCGTGCCGATAACCGTGTTGCCCGGGTCGAGCGCAAGATCGAGCACCGGCGCGAAATCGAGAGTGCAGCCCGCTCGACGCAGATCGAAGGCGGTTTGCTCGCCGGCACGCTGCGCCAACTCAAGATCGCCGGCGGCGCCGAGCGCCATCATCGACGGAATCAATTCGACGCCTTGCTGCAGACGCGCGACGGTCCCGCCTTCCTGATCGATGGCAAGGATCGGCGGCGCGTCAAGATATTCGGCACGCAACATATCCGTGAAGAAGCGCAGTTCCGCAACCGAAGCGCCGTTGCGCGAGAACAGTACGTGCCCGGCAAAGCCGGCTTGCTCGCGGCCGGCTGGAAGATCCGTCAAGCCGGTCATTATAATGCCGCGGGCTTTCTCCGCAACCTCGGTAGCGCGAACCTCACTCATGCGACCGCAACTCCCGTCTCTGAATCGAAGCGCCGGCACCATTGCGCCGGCAAATCCAGCATCGCGTTTTCACCCGGCTGCGTGCGATCGGCTGCGGGAACGCGCGCCACGATCGTTCCCCGATCCGTTTCAACCTCGAGATAGATGTCGGCCCCCGTTGTTTCACGACGGGTGACGCGACCGGGTACCGTCCCGTCGGCGCAAAGGCGGACCCGTTCGGGTCGAATGCCGAGCAGCGCGCCGCCGTCGGCGAAGAGATTCATCGGGCGCTCGCCGAGAAAACGCGCAACCGCGAGCGTGCGCGGGGCATCGTAGACGCGCTGCGGCTCGCCGACGTCTTCGAGCCGCCCGTCGATCAGCACGGCGAGCAGATCGCCCACGCTCATCGCGTCGACGTGATCGTGGGTGACGTAGAGGACCGGGCCGGCGAAGCGCTGGCGCACGCCGACGATTTCGTCGCGCACGCTGCGCCGCAGCGAAGGATCGAGATGCGCCAGCGGCTCGTCGAGCAGCAGCAGCGACGGCTCCGACAAGAGCGCGCGGGCAATCGAGGCCCGCTGACGCTCGCCGCCGGAGAGTTGGCGCGGGCGGCGATCGAGCCGTTCGCCAACGTGCAGCGCGGCCGCGATTTCGGCAACGCGAGCTTCGCCGGACGCGCCGTTGCTGCGAAGTGCGAAGCGAAGATTCTCGCGCACCGTCATGTTGTCGAAGAGCGCGTCGTCTTGAAAGACGAGCGCGGCGCGCCGCTCTTGGGGCGGGAGATCGACAATCGACGCTCCATCCAACCGCACGTCGCCGCTGCGCGCGCGAAGCAAGCCCGCGATCACGCGTAAGAGCGTCGTCTTGCCGGCTCCGGACGGGCCGACGATCGCCAGCGTCGTGCCGCGGGCAACCTCGAGCGAGACGCGATCGAGGGCGGCCCGCGCGTGCCGGGGGTAGCCGGCGATCAGTTCGCGCGTCGAAAGGCTCATTATTTCGAAGACCGCAGGAGCGCGCGATATTCCTCACGAGCTGCCGGGTCGCCGGCGTGAACTCGGGCGATGAGGTCGCGCAGCCGCGTGACCGTGGCGTCGTCGGCCTTTTCGCCGGCGAGAACTAGGCGCAGCGCGATCAGCGCGAGGTCGGGCGTGCGCGCCCCCAGGCGTTGCAAACCTTCATAGAAGGCCGCGGCCGCCGGCGCTTGCGAGCGATTTTCGAGCAGCCGGCGCACGACTTCAGCCTTGGGCGGTACCCCAGCGAGAAGGTAGCCGTCGAGCAACTCGAAGTCCATCAGTCATGGGGTTCGCCGCACGGACCGGCATGCTCTTCGCGCTCCTGCTGACGGAGCTGGGAGCTACCGGGAGTCAAAACGATGTCGTGCGGCTGCTCGAGCGGATGAGCAACGCCGCCGGACCGGTGTGGGCGGCACATCTTATTTCGGTGTCCCGGCTGACGTTCGAGGGCGCGCCGGCAGTCGTTTCAACGGAGAGCGCCGGGTTGAAGATCACGCTGCGCCACTGCACCGGCGAACTCTGCGACGGCAACTACTTCGACGGCGAGCGCCTCTTCACGGTGAACCTCAACGGCACGGCGCTGCCCGAATCGCCGCAGCCGGTGCCATACTTGCGGTCGCTG
>JABCZE010000076.1 GCA_013289785.1 Vulcanimicrobiota bacterium
GCGCCGGCAGTTTGCTCGTGATGGTCGTCGATCCGTTTAAACGAATCGTCGAGCTGCACGACGCATCGTATGAAGCGCGGCTTGGCGAGGACGCGCAGATCGAGCACGCGGCGTTACCGGGCTTTTTGTATCCAGTGCGCGATCTGTTCGCGGTGCTGCAGCGCAGGCGCTAACCCAGAGCTATTTTAATACTACGATCGCGTCGCATTTTGCGGCGAAGATAAAGTCGCTCTCGGTCAACCCGCCGATCTTGTGCGTCCAGATCTCAACCTCGAGCCGGCCCCAGGAGACGTGGAGATCGGGGTGATGCTGTTGCTCCTCGGCCATCTCGCCGATCAGCACGGCCGCGCGTATGGCCTGCGCAAAATCGCTAAAGCGATAGGCGCGCTCGAGAAGTTTTATCGTTCCGCGTTTGGGATCGGCTCGCTCCACCACGCGCCAGTCCGCGCTGATTTGCGCGAGCAACGGTGCAATTTCGTCGCCGGTTAACGGCGGGACGCCGCCGCGGCACGGCACGCACGTGCGTGAGGCCAAACCGCTCATGCGGGAGCCGCCATGTCGCGAATCAACTTGGCGATCTCGCCCGGACGCTCAACAATTGCGTAATGCCCGCAATCGGCTAGTTCGACAAACCGTACATTAGGGAGCAGCGCAGCGACCTTGCGCCGATACATCTCGGGGTTATCGCGTTCCGGCGCGACGACGATCGCCGGTGCAGAAATCGTACGCGTCGCTTCGGCGAAATCCGCATTCGCCCAGGATTCGAAACTCTCCAGCGCCGCATCCCGCGGCATCTTTCCCGCCGCATCGCACAGGCGATCGACAACGCCGGCGTCGGGTTCTCCCGCAAACATCGCCGACAGCCATTTGCGCGCCGCTGCTGGGTTGCCGGCGGTGGCCCGCAAGTAGTCGGCGCCCTTAGGTGAAAAGCCGGCGCCGCCCGCGGGAACCGGCGCGATGAGGATCAACCCGCTAACCAACTCCGGCGCGTCGACGGCCAATCGTAGCGCGACGGTCGCGCCCATCGAATGGCCCACGACAACAACCGGCCCAAGGCCCAGCGCTTCGATCAGCTCGCGAAGATCGGCCGCAAACCGCGCCAAGTTGTGCGGTCCGCCCGCGCCCGCAGACTCGCCGCTTCCGCGCAAATCCACCGCCACGCTTCCCACGCCGGGGCCGAGCGCGGCAATGACGTCGTTCCACACGGTGTGATCCGCCTGCCAGCCGTGAACGAACAAGAGCCGAGCATCGCCCGACCCTTGTTCGACATAAGCAAACTCCCCACCATCACTCGCCCGAAACCGCTCTATCATCGCACCCTTGTCATCCTGAGCGCACCCTTGTCATCCTGAGCGCAGTCGAAGGACGCGCTAGTTCAGACTTGTGGCCGTTGGAACTGGACGTCCTTCGTCAAGGTCGAGAACGTCGAACCAGGTGACGATGTCTTTTCGGCCCGGCGCGACCTGCTCGCGGAGATGTTCGAAGTAGTGAGCGGACGGCGTTCCCGGCTCGGGATGCCAGTGCATCCGCTCGGCGTTGTACTTGTCGATCTCGTCCTGAGTCTTCTTGGAGAGAAACTGGGTCTGCACCCAAGCCGCGATCGCGTCGTCGGTTCCGAGTTCTTTGACTTTACGCGCGAACTCCTCACCGTTCGTGCCGAGAAATTCGAAGACTGGTTTGTCGTGGGGACAGTCGTAGTCGTACTCGCCGAGCTGCCCTTCGTTGTACGCTTTCGCCTTATCGATGACGCGCTTGAGCGAAAGGAGCCCGATAAGCTTGTCCTTCGGGCTCCGCGGTTTTTCGATCGTTAAATTCATGGTCTCCCCTCAAAAGTGGTGTACGGCTCTAATGCGTTAGAACGCCGCGAGGTTGCACTTTGGAGCGAGCGACCATTAGCTTGTTTTAACCTTTCTTCAGCTTCAACTCGATCATGTCGTTGCTGTAGACGCTCTTCATTGGAATGTGCGTGCGTATGTCGTTGACGATCGCGGGAATCTTTGCGACCGGATCGTAGACGATGCTTTGCTTGGACGTCGCCTTCAGACTGCGCCCACTCTGTTGATTGAGCGTGCCCTGCGCCGTGATCAAGATCAGCGGGGCGGCGTTGGCGATGGGGCCTTTCCCGTGCAGGGTATAGCTGCAATCCCATGTAGTGGACTGGCCCGCCATCCCGGAGGCTCCCGGAATAATCGCTGCGGTCACCTGATAGCTTCGCGTCCAGCTCGACTTTCCACCCGGCGATAACCCGTGGAAAAAGTTGTGCGCCAGCAGCGGAAACAGCGTGAGCTGCATCGGTGAGATCGCGTAGGGAGCCTGCGAGCACGTGACGTTGCCGTTCGCGTAGACCTCGCACGTGTTCGTCGCCCGCGCCCGTACCGTGTTCCACCAAAAATCGGTGCCGCTTACCATCATGCCGCCGTCGGCGGCGGGTCCGGAAATATCGATAGTGGTCGTCCCGGTCCCCTGACCGGAACTGGCGGCCTTGGTGTTGTAGCCAAATTCGTAGACCAGGTGGTGAACCGGCGCCGACGCCGAGGCTTGTCCGCCAAGTCCTACGAGTACCACTAAGAGCAGTCCAAAAATCTTCATGTTTTCACCTCCGATGCGAAGCCTAGCTATTTCGGCGGCGGAGCTTGCTTCAACTGCCGCGCAGCGGGGGATTACTGCAAGTGTGGCTTGGGCTGATACTCCAAGTCCCCGGGCTCAAAGCGGTGTTCGTGCAGCTCGCCGTCGGGTTTCTTGTAGCGAACGACGATGGACCGGGTATCGACTTCGATGACCTCGCCCTCGATCCCAAGGTTGGTAATGAGCACTCGATCGCCATAGCGTAGTTCCATACGGCGCTCCTTCGCCTACGGCACCTCGGACTCCATCTCTGTTCTTCGCGCGGTTTGAAGAGCGCTTGTGCGCGAGCCGGTCTGGCCTTTATTCCGTGTCGACGGGTTCATTCGACGGCGGCTCGTGCAGGAAGTGCGATATCGGGTATTTGCTCGGGATCGCGGTGAACTTGCGCGGGGTTTGGGTGAAGTCGAAGCTATCGTCGATACTGGTCGCGCGCCGATCGGTATAGCCTTGTTGGGTTCGGCCAAGCGGCTTGAGGTTGTTGGCCTCCTCGATGAACTTCAAGATGCTGGCGAACTCGTACTGCGTGTGTGACACGTAACCCGGCTGGCTCGCGCTCGTCTCTTTCGCGTACGGTGAAATGATCAGGCACGGCACGCGAATTCCCAATCCGCGATAATCGAGTTGTTTGGGCGGAGCGTTGTCGTACCAGCCGCCCCAATCGTCCCACAGCACGACGATGGCGGTCGACGACCAATCCGGGCCCTCGCCGACTGCGTTGACGACCGACGCCACCCAAGACGGGCCGAGGTCGCTTTGCGCATGGGGATGGTCGGAGTCGGCTTTCGTCGGGCTCACCCAGCTTACGGAAGCAAGGTTTCCATTCGCTGCATCGGTCAAGACGTTTGATTGCGGAGCAATGATGTTTTTATCCCAGTCGGGACCGTAGCGGACGTACTTGCTCGCTTCGAACGGCTCCCAAAATCCATCGTCGAGCACTTTGGTGGCGTAATACTTCCACGAGACGCCGGCGCCATCGAGACTTTGCGCGATCGTCTTCCACTGATCGAAGCATGGGAAGGGTCCCGCAAAGAGATGCAGGCGGCGGTGGTTGTCGACGTACGAACTCTTCGTGCCCGGCGGCGAGTCGCAATCGTCGGGGGCCTTGCTGGGAAAATTGACCTCGGCGTGGTCCACGGTCAGGTCGTCGGTGCCGGCGACGAGCGTCAGATGGCCGGTGAAGCTGCCGCCAAACTCCGTTGGAAACATTTCATCGGCGAGGACATACTGTTCGGCCATGTCCCAGTACGGCGCGATAAGCGACCTGCTAACATAAGCGTAGGCTCCATCCTCGCCACTATCCCCGTATTTATAGAAGCCGTCCATCTTCCCGTTGTCCCAATCGGTCATCGACGAACCCCAGTCATGCTTGAAGTCGGGGCTGGGGTCGAACCCGATTGCGTGCAGCGGAACCTCGACGTCGCCGGTCGGACAGCCCGACCCGGAGGTGGTGCGTCGCCGCGCTCCGGTGGTTCCTGGGGCGCAGCCAAAGGTCGGGGCGTTCGCGCCGGGATAGCCGGCAAAAAAGTTTTCGAAGCTGCGGTTTTCTTGGATGATAACGACGACGTGCTTGATGTAGGTGCTGACGGGATTCCCAGTCGCGGGCCGCGCCTCAGGTAGGCTACTCTGTGGGCCAACCAGTGGAGCTGTATTCGAGGAGCAGCCGGTCCCGATGACGACGAGGCCGAGAAGCACCCGCCTTGCCAGCAGTTTTATCAGCATGTTTCATTCTCCCCAAGCGTCGCGCACCCGTGCTATGGCAACCTTCATGGCAGATTACGAGGTAACCTACATTTTGCGTCCGTCGCCGGAAGTGCGTATATCATTCTTCCGTACTTCACAACCAAAGGTACCGTAATAGTCCCGAACTGGTATCTCACGGCACTTCGGACTCCATCTCTTCGGGTTCTTCGCGCGGTTTGAAGAGCGCTTGGGCGATGGCCGTCGGAACGACGGCGGTCAATATCACGACCGTCACCAGCGCCGTATATTGCGCCTGGGTAATGTAGTGGTGCGTCAGCCCATAGAGGCTCGAAATCGTCCCGAAAGTCAGGCCCGTTGCCATCATCAACGTCAGGTAGTTCGCGTTCGATCTCGGATATTTAAACGCGTAGCGCGCCAGCGGAAAGACGGCAACGATCTTCGCAATCACCTTCACGAAGAACAGCGAGGCGATCAGCGCCGCGTTGGCGAGGGCAGCCCCAAACTGTATGTACGTTCCGGCCTTGAGGAAATAGAACGGCGCAAGCAGCGTCATCGTCATCGTTTGCAGGCGGCGCTTGACGTCCGGATAAGTGATCATCATGCCCGCGCACGCCAAGCCGAGAAAGTACGCCGGCAGAACGCCTTCGCTCTTTGCGTACGTCGCCACGGCGGCCAGCAGGAAGATTACGGCAAACAGCACCCGCAGCGCCGGTTCGCTCACGTACCGGCGCGTGCGCTCGATCAGCGCCGGCAGCAGCTTTGGAACCAGCACCATGGCGGCGACGATCCCAGCAATCAGCGCAACTAACCACAGGTTGTAGTTCGCAAACAGCAGCCCGAGGGTCACGACCGTGCCGAGATCGGTGAAGAAGCACGCCGCCAGGATGATCTGCCCGAACTCCTTGCCCGCAAGCCCCGACTCGATCATTACGGCGTACACCACAGCGACCGACGTCGTCGACATCGCGATGCCGGCGATCTTCGATGCGTCCACGCTCCAATGCCCGAAAAGATATGCGAACGCCATCGCCGCCAGAAACGGCGCGCCAAACGACGCCGCGCCAAGCACCGTGGAAGGGACGATCTGGCGTCGCAGCACGACCGGATCGATCTCCGCGCCGGCCAGAAACGTCAGCAGAATGCTCCCGAAGCCGGCGACGAAGTCGATCCAGGCATTGGTCCGAAGCGCGATGAGGTTTCCGGCCAGCATGCCGGCGATGATCTCGACGAGCGCGGCCGGCATCTTGATGCGGATGGCGATGAAAGCGCTGACGGCCGCGAGCAGCATCCACGCCGCCGCCACCAGCCACATGTTGTTGCTATCGAGAAACTGATGCAAAAGAAAAACTCCTGTCTACGATTGCGTGTCGACAGGAGCCATCAGCCGGTATGCGCGGCGGTTAGGCGGGAGCTCCATCCCGCAGCTGAAACGGCCGTTCCGCCTCTAGGGTTTGATTCCTTGCGCCGAAGTTATTTCGCCACGCTGAGGGTCGCGCCCAACGGCACGTAAAGCCCGGTAATTGTTTTAACTGCCGCACCTCCGGCCGGATACTTCCAAATGCCGGCATCCCCCGCACCGGCATCCGGCCCGATCAGCTTAGAGCCGGCAATCCAGAACTGGACGACCTCCGCTGCGCCGGTAAGCGACGTCGATCCGGCCTTCGTTCCCTTCTTTCCGCTGACGTCGAACTGATAGACGGTGTTCGTGCTCTGGTCGCCGACCGCGATGTGCTTGCCGTCCCACTGCACGCCGCCGGGGTTTGCGATGCTCTGGTTCAGCGTGATGTTCGTGAGCGTCGTGCCGCCGCTGAGAAGCTCGGCAAAAGCAAACCCGCTGCCCTTCGTGAGGCCGTCCACAAACAAGTTGCCCTTGTCGTCGTAGCCGCAGAGCAGCATCTGGTTGATGTTCGGGTCGGTGTAGTCGCCCTTGGGCTTGCCCTTGGCATGCGCGTAGATAACGACGTTCCCTGAGCCGCTGCCGCTGCTCGCAAAGTTATTTGCGACGCCGAGGTTCCCAGTTATGGGATCGACGGAACAGCCGAAGGGGAAGTAGCCGGGGTCGCTCAGGGTCGCGATCGGAGTCGTGCCGCCATGCGCGTATTCGAGGATGTCGCTTCCGCCCGTGTTCGTGATAAACACGTTGCCGTGCTTATCGACGCACTCGCCGCCGGGATCCGTGAAGTCCTTCAGCGTTCCAACGAGCGTATCGCCGGGGTACGAGTAAACGAAGACCTCGCTCGTCCCGGTGTCCGAGATGTAGAGCAGATCGTGGCTCGTCGCTTGCGGATTCATCCACGAATGCGCGCCCCGAGCCGGCGCGCCAGGCGCCCCGGGCGCCCCAGACGGAAGAACGCTGTCGCCTTGGCGCATGGCGCCGCAGCCCGTCAGAGCTGCCGCGACGGCGCAGAGGCTCAGCGCGGACCGGCAAAAGGGTGAAGTCATGCGTTGCGCCATTCGTCGCGAAGAAACGATCATCTTTGCAGAAGAAGCAGCCCGGTTGGGCGTCGAAGCCTCCTGCGTCGCCGTACGGCACCATACGCTAGCGATGTGTGCGCTCTTTGCCGTTCCCGCGGCCGCTCGAGCCTGCCGTCAGCCGGGCATCACCAGTGGAACGCACCCGCGGCGTGCGGTTTCACCCACACGATGAGATCCCATTGCGTCGGAAACTCGAAGACCGTCGCGATGTAGTTTGCGCTCGGCACTTTGCCGATCTTTACGACGGTGTCGGCCGAAGGTTTCGATAAGCTGCCGCCGGCGGCGACGAAG
>JABCZE010000077.1 GCA_013289785.1 Vulcanimicrobiota bacterium
GCAGGATGCGGATCACCGCCCTCTTCCCCGTAGCAGCCGCCGCGCTGATGCTGGGCGCTTGCAGCAGCGGAGTTTCGTCGATCCCGCAGTCCGCGGTGGACCTCACGAGCATCCATCACCACACCTCGAGCAGCAAGATCCAGCACGTCGTCATCATCGTTCAGGAGAACCGGAGCTTCAACAATCTTTTCTACGGCTTTCGCGGTGCCAAGACCGTGAAGTACGGCTACAACACCAGTGGGGAAAAGATTGCGCTGCAGCCGGTCGGGCTCGAGACGACCTGGGATATCCTGCACGACTACTACGACTTTCTCCAGTCGTGCAACGGAACGGGAAGCTATCCGGGGACGGACTGCCAGATGAACGGTTTCGACAACGAGTACTGGGGCTGCGGAAAGTACAGCTATCCGCCCTGCCCCAACTCCAATCCGCCGTACAGCTACGTGCCGCATGCCGAGACGAAGCCATACTTTTACTTAGGCAAACACTACGTTCTGGCCGACCAGATGTACGCCTCAAACGTCGATGCCAGCAGCTTTATCTCGCACCAATACATCATTGCCGGTCAAGCTAGCTCTGCGGTGAACTACCCGTCATCGTACTGGGGCTGCGAGGGCGGTTCCAGCGATTATATAACGACGCTCAACTCCGATCGTCAATACGGCGGCTACATTCCGATGTGCTGGAACAACAACACGCTCGGCGCCGAGATGGACGGCGCCGGCCTTTCGTGGGCCTACTACGCGTCATCGGTCTACGGCGACGGCGGCATCTGGAGCGCGTACCAGAATATCGCGCCGATCTACAATGGCAACGACTGGAAGAACGACGTCATCTCGCCGCAGACCAACTTCTTCAATGACGTTTCAAACGGCAAGCTGCGCGATCTGAGCTGGATCACCCCGACCTGCGCAAACTCCGACCATGCCGGCTGCGGCGGCAAGACCGGCCCCTCGTGGGTGGCTTCGCTCGTCAACGCGATCGGCGAATCGCAGTATTGGGATAATACCGCGATCTTCATCATGTGGGACGATTACGGCGGCTGGTACGACCCCGAGGCGCCGAAGATGCTCGATTACGACGGCCTGGGCATGCGCATTCCGATGCTCATCGTTTCGGCGTATGCCAAGGACGGGCACGTCTCGCATACGCACTACGAGCACGGCAGCATTTTGAAGTTCGTGGAGAATACGTTCGGGCTTGCGGCGTTAGCAGCCAGCGACAAACGCGCGACCGCGCCCGACGATGCCTTCGACTTCAACAAGCCGCCGAGAAAGTTCGAGACGGTCCCGGCGGAACACGGCATCGACTACTTCCTCCACCAGCAGGCGCCCGACCACAGGCTCCCAGATAACGACTAACTCGGGCTTCGCTTGAAGCGGAGCGCGCGTTAGAGGGGGCCGGGGCCGCTGGCGACGCCGGTAGGCGGATCGAAGAACGAGAAGCCGTTTAGAATCTTTGCAGATTCCTTTCCGGTCTTGACGTCGATTCCGAAAAGTCCCTGGCAGTAGCATCCATACGTGCCCGGATCGCTGACCCAGAGGTCTGAGAAATCCGACGAGAAGTTCACGTATTGCGGATTGTTAAAGCCAAGTTTGGTGAAGGCGAGGGCGCACGATTTTACGCCCGAGCACGTATAGATGCCCCTGCCGGCGGCATTATAGCTGGTGTAATAAAGGTTGCCGCTACCGTCAAACGCGATGCCGTACGGCGTTCCGGCCGAGATCTTCAGATTAACGGGTTTACCCTTGCAGCCTTTGAATTCGTCAACGGTCGCGCCCGACTTTGTGGTAAAGCTCCAATAGCAGTTCCCCGCGCTGTCGAATGCCGCTCCGCTCCCTTGGATCGCCGTCGAATCCTTGAGCGTCAGCGTCGGCTTCGTGGCGCCCTTTTTGAAGAACGTCAGCGTATTCTTGTTGGCTGCCGCGACTTCGTCGTTGTAGACCGCGACGTCGACGGGGGCGTTACTTCCGTCGCTGAGCGTTGCAACGAGTTTCGTACCGCCGGCGGAGTAGACGAAGATATCCTTAGCCGACTGGTCGGCAATGTAGAAGAGCCCGTCTTTTCCGGCCGCGACGCCGAGGGGTTTCTGTAGACCCTTCGTCAGGGTGCGAACTAGCTTGCTGCCTTGGTAGACGAGGCAATCGATGTTGCTGGTCGCGCTTTGGCAACTATACGAGTACGACGCCGCGCCCATGGCGTCGGACGTTACCGGCGCAACTGCGGGCGCGTTCGGCGCGAGCTGCGGCCCGCCGCAACCCGCGACGAGCAGAGCGGGCGCTCCAAGAGCAACCAGGAGTACGAAGGATTTCAAAGTCTGCATTATTCTATGTCGACCAGCACGTGCGTGGGCCCCCTGTATATGAAGTAAGCTTGATTATGTTTTGACGGAATGACGGAGAAAGACCTGGGCTGTTGCGCAAAGTCGAAGCAGTCCTTCCCAACCCAAACGTGCCCTCGATATCCTTGTCCAATGGCTCCTGAATGATGATGATAACGTGTTGAGCCGCACCGAATAACTAGCGCCGAGCCGGGGCAGCCTCGTTTTGCTACCGGTTCTCATTTCCCATTTTTCACGCTCGGCGCAAAACCGTGCGATTGGAACCCGTCATTGCATGCTAGTCGTTTACGCTTGTTACCACCGTCTCTCCGTTGGCACTCGGATCGTCGAATCTTGGATCGCCAGAACGCTGGTCAACCGACGATATCGTCGGAGTCGCCCTTTCCATCAATGCCTGTCGCGGCGGGACAATTTTCAAAGCTGTGGTCGACCCACTGAGCTGGTAGTAATCGACTGTCCAAATCGGGCGTCCGACAGGCCGGGGAGCCTCGTAATAGTGTGAGGTGCCGAACAAGTGCTTGCCTGGTACGGCATCCATATATAGCAAAAAGCAAGCCCAATCACAGGACGGCGATCCGCGAAGCAAAGTTCCGGGGGGTCTAAAGAGCTTTTTCGACTCGCGTGGGTGCTCTAAGAGCAGCTAAGTACCCGCTAGGCTTATAAATTATGTGCATAGTTTACCAAGCAGATCTATCTTTGAAGTCGATTTCGTACTAGTATATTCGTACTAGTCCCTAAGCCTCCTAGCGCCTTCTGGGCGCCGAAGGGAATTAAAAGAGATGCGTGCGATCTTACTCGCCATTCCGATGGTGGCGCCGGCGTTGTTCTTAGGCGGTTGCGCCTCTGGGAACCTAACCGGCGGCTCCCTCTTACCCAACGCTACATCAGCCTACCACGTCTCGCATACTTCCCACAACTCCGCGAGCGGCTTAATTCCATCTTCCGTTGGCGGCGGGCCTCCAACCCCGGCCATTCACGTCGCGCACCACAAATCAGTCGGTGGCGGACCTCCGGTCAGCCCGACCTCAGTCGGTGGCGGACCTCCGGTCAGCCCGACCTCGGTCGGCGGCGGACCCCCGGTCAGCCCGGCCTCGGTCGGCGGCGGACCTCCGGTCAACCCGACCTCAGTGGGCGGCGGACCTCCGGTCAACCCGACCTCAGTGGGCGGTGGACCCCCGGTCAACCCGACCTCGGTCGGCGGCGGACCTCCGGTCAGCCCGACCTCAGTGGGCGGCGGACCTCCGGTCAACCCGACCTCAGTGGGCGGCGGACCTCCGGTCAACCCGACCTCAGTCGGCGGTGGACCCCCGGTCAACCCGACCTCGGTCGGCGGCGGACCTCCGGTCAGCCCGACCTCAGTCGGCGGCGGACCCCCGGTCAACCCGACCTAAGACGTCTTCTAGGCTGGCGGAAAATATTTCCGCCGGCCGGAGGCTGGTACGAAGGTACTGTAGAAAAAGCTTAGTCCGGTGGGGAACTGCCGGACAATTGGCCCTGCATTTTACAACTTAGATCGGATACATGCACACAACCGTTCGACCAAATCCGAACTTCGACGGTGTCGATTTTGAGTGCGCGCTTAAAGCGGCGGACTTTGACCGTTGCCATCAGCTCATTGATGGCAGTCAAACGCTCGATGGCGTCATTGCGTCTTCGCGGCTCGCATTGCGCGAGCGGCGTTTTCTCGACATCATCGGGCTGCTCTCCAATTTCCCCGAAGATTCCGAGCTTCGCGTCGCCCGGGACGTCTTTCTCGGGGCTGCGTTCGGCTATACGAGGGACTACGTGGCGGGTCAGAGGCTGATCGATCGAGCCCTCAACGACCTGCTCCCCGGCGATTCTTTGTACGACGAAGCCCACTACCTTACCGCCTCCATCGCGTGGATGCAACACGACCACAAGAAGGCCGAAGACGCCGCCTTGGTCGTTTTGCGGTCGAACGATCCAAACAACCGCGCCAGAGCCCACATCATGCTTTCGTGGGTCGCGCTGCGGCGCAGCGATGTTCTGCGGCAGGTCGAAGAACTCGAGAAGGCTCTCGACGAACTTGACAGCTCCGAATCCCCCGACGAGTTTTATCGCGGCAACGCGCTTCTAACGCTATCGCTGTTGTGTCGCGAAATGCCGCTGCACGACGTTGCCGAGCGCGTCCGCCAAACGTACGATGCGCTTCACTGGACGACCGGTCTGAAGCTGGAGCATTTCCAAGTCACTCGGTTCTTGGCCTCGATAGATGAACTGCAGGGCAACGAGTTGGCCGCCTTCGGCTCTTTCAAAAAAGCCGGCAAAATGGCGCCTTCGGATCACTGGAGCGTGCTCTGTTATTTAGACCGCGCACTGCTGGCCCGCAACACCGGCGAAACGGCCTTTGCCTCCGAGCAACTGCAGGAAGCCAGCGAGATCGCTCAGCGAATCTCGTGGAGCGAAGTCACCGGTGAAGAGCGCGAGGCTCTGCTGGTCCTCGCCGAGTTATACGCTTACGAAGACCCGGCGATCGCGGAGCAATATTTGGCACGTTTCCGCTCGCTCAAGTCATCGGTCATCCCAATGCTCTCGTACGGAAGTGACCCTCGCGTTCGCGGTTTCGAAAGCTACTCGCAGGGCATCGCCTGGCTGCGGCTCGGCGACACGCAAGAAGGAAAGGCCGCGCTTACGGAAGCGTGGTCGATCTTCGAAGACTTCAACTACGGATGGCGCGCCGCGCTGTGCGCGCTGGGTCTGTACGAGGCGACGAACGACAAGCGCTGGATCGAACGCGCCGCACGAAAGATCGCACCGTGGCCGAAGAGCTGGATCGCGCGCCGCATCGCCGAGTCGAAAACATCGACGGTCGTTCCGCTCGAGCGTATTCCACCTGCGAAGCGCGAAGTGCTCGAACTGCTGCGCTCGGGGCAGCGCAACGCCGATATCGCCAAGAAGCTCGGACGCAGCCCGCATACGGTGCGCAACCAGCTGGCGGAGCTCTTTCAGACGTTCGACGTGAAGAGCCGTGCCGAACTGGTCGCCGTGCTTTCCAAGCAGGTCGTTCCAATAACGAGCCTGGCGAAGTACCAGCGCAAAGACCGCTAGCCCGACTGCAAAAAAGGGGAAGCCCCACCGCTTCGCGTTGAACCTGACCGCCCGTGGAGAGTTTGGCTCTTCCTACGGGTGCGGTTGCATTTTTATTCTCCGACATCGAGGGAAGCACGCGGCGCTGGGACGCCTATGGCGACGCGATGCGCGACGCCGTGCGACGGCACGACGAGATCCTGCGCTCCGAGATCGAGCGGCGGCGTGGGTACGTCTTTAAAACGATCGGCGATGCGTTCTGCGCGGCGTTCTGGAGCGTCGGTGAAGCGCTGGAATCGGCTGCCGGAGCACAGCGTCAACTCGGGCTTGAGAACTTTGCCGAGGTCGACGGGTTGCGGGTGCGAATGGCGATCGCGGCCGGCGAGGCCGACGAACGCTCGGGCGACTATTTTGGTACGCCGGTCAATCGTGTGGCGCGGCTGCTGTCGGCCGGTCGTGGCGGCCAAATCCTCGTCTCCGGAGATGCCGCCGATCTTCTAACGGGAAGTCTCCCCGCCGGCATAACGCTACGCAACCTCGGCACGATTCCGCTGCGCGACCTCAAAGAGCCCGAACGCGTCTTCCAAGCGGTTGCCGCGGGGTTGCGCTCCGATTTCAAGACGCTGCGCGCGCTCGAAACGCCGCGCAACAACCTTCCGTTACAAACGACGAGTTTCGTCGGAAGGCAGCAGGACGTTCTTCGAATCGAACGGCTTTTGGAAACCGAAGCCTTGGTCACCGTCGTCGGCGCCGGCGGCATGGGGAAGACACGTCTTGCGCTCGAGGCCGCCGCTTCCGTGCTCAACGATCGGAAGGATGGAACCTGGTTCGTCGATCTTGCGCCGATCTTCGACGAAACGCTCGTGATCAGCGTCTTCCTCTCGGTCCTGGGCGTCGATCAGGCAAAAGACGCCGCGCCGCTCGACGTCCTTCTCAAGCATCTCGACGAACGCGAGTCGCTCCTCGTGCTCGACAACTGCGAGCATTTGATTGGCGAGGTTGCGCGCGTCGTGGTGGCGCTGATACGCCGTTGCCCCCACGTTACGGTTCTGGCGACGAGCCGCGAACCTCTCAACGTTTCCGGCGAGCACGTCTATCAAATGTCGGGACTCACTCTCGATTCTGCGGCGCAGCTCTTCAACGAACGTGCCCGCGCCGCAAGCCAAGACTTCTTACCGGAGAAAAATGCGCGGTTCGTTGAAGAGATCTGCCGGCGGCTCGATGGAATTGCACTGGCAATCGAGCTCGCCGCGGCTCGCGTCCGGACGATCCCCATTCAAAAGCTCGCCGAGCACTTGGAGCTTCGAGTACTCGCCGGCGGCCGGGACCGTCAACCACGCCAGCAAACCATGCACGCGCTGATCGACTGGAGCTATAATCTTCTGACGCCACAAGAGCAAGACTTCTTGCGGCGCTGCGCGCCGTGCATGGGGGGCTTTACACTCGAAAGCGCGATCGCGTTCTGCGGCACGGACGACACCAGTATAATCGATCTGGTCTCGTCGCTGGTCGATAAGTCTCTATTCGTTGCAGACATACACGAAGCCGGCCCCCGTTACCGTTTGCTCGAGCCGATCCGTCAGTTTGCCCGCGAGAAACTCGAGCAGATCGGCGAGACAAAGGGCGCTTTGGAGCGACACGCACAAGTCTATGCGGCCATCGCCCGCGACGGCTACGAAGAGTGGGATAC
>JABCZE010000078.1 GCA_013289785.1 Vulcanimicrobiota bacterium
GGGCCTGCAACCCGACGTGCGCGTCGCCCATGTCGCCCTCCAGTTCGGCGCGGGTCACGAGCGCGGCGACCGAGTCGACGACGACCACGTCGACCGCATTGCTGCGCGTCAGCATCTCGGCGATTTCGAGCGCCTGCTCTCCGGTGTCCGGCTGCGAGACCAGCAGGTTGTCGAGGTCGACTCCGAGCGCCGCGGCATAGTTGGGGTCGAGCGCGTGCTCGACGTCGATGAAGGCGGCCGTGCCGCCGGTCTTTTGCGCCTCGGCGATGGCATGCAGGGCCAGCGTCGTCTTGCCGCTCGACTCGGGGCCGTAGATCTCGACGATTCGCCCTCGGGGAAGCCCTCCCACGCCGAGCGCTATGTCGAGCGCGATCGAGCCGGTCGGCACGACCTCGAAGCCCATGCGCTCCTGAAAATCTCCCATGCGCATGATCGAGCCTTTGCCGAACTGGCGCTCGATTTGAGTGAGCGCGTTGGCGAGGGCGAGTTGTCGTTCGTCTTCTGCAGCCATTGATGTTCCTTTCTCTTGCGTTCTTGGCACCTTATGTATTCACGCTCTCATCGCCGAGTGCCAAGGGCATGGCATTCTGCTCGGGAGCCGCTCATGAAGTTGCAGCCGTCTCCGCTTCGTCGAAGAGCGCGTCGATGAACTCGGCCGGCGAGAAGGCTCGTAAGTCGTCCGTGCGCTCACCCAGGCCAACCAGTTTGATCGGAATCTCCAGCTCGTCGACGATGGCCACGAGCACTCCGCCTTTTGCCGTGGAGTCGAGCTTCGTAACGACGATGCCCGTGAGCTGCGTGGCGGCGTTGAAGAGTTTCGCCTGCGATATGGCGTTCTGACCGCTCGTTCCGTCAACGACCAGCAGCGTCTCCGCCGGTGGCCCGTCAAGCTCGCGCTCGATCACGCGCCGCACCTTCTTCAGCTCTTCCATCAAATTGGCTTTCGTCTGTAGCCGCCCCGCGGTGTCGACGAGCACGACGTCAAAGCCGCGGGCCTTGGCCGCGCGAATGCCGTCGAAGACAACTGAGGCCGGATCAGCGCCTTCGGCGCCGCGAACGACCGTGCTGCCGCTACGCTCGGCCCAAACCGCGAGCTGCTCGGCCGCCGCGGCGCGGAATGTGTCGCCGGCAACCAGCAGCACTCGCTTCTTCATTTTGTGCAGGTGCGCCGCGAGCTTGCCGATCGTGGTCGTTTTGCCGCTGCCGTTGACACCAACGATCAACATCACGGCCGGCACAGGTTCGAGGTTCAGTTCCGCCCCCGGCAGCGTGAGAAACCGCTCGACGTCTTTGCGGAAGCGCGCCACGACCTGATCGCTGGTCTTCCAGTCTTCCTGTTTTGCGACGGTCTGGAGCCCGATGACGATCTTTGAGGTCGTCGGCACGCCGAAATCGGCGACAATGAGCATCTCCTCAAGCTCGTCCCAAAACTCGGGGGTCAAGGGGCGCTGCGCGGCGCCCAGGCGCGCGACGGCCGAAAAGACTTCGCGCGCGCGACTGAGTGAGGAGCGCATCCGTGAAAGCCAGCTCACTTGCCGCACCTCATCACGTTACCGACCATATCATGCGAACGTACGTTCGGTCAAATCGAAGCTGCCCTCGGTCCCCAAAGCGCCCGCTCCCTGACCGGCGAAAAACACCCCCATGCGATACCGAGCACTTCTTACCGGCATTCTAGCGGCGATGGCCGCCGCGTCCTGCGGGCCTCGCACTATTCCCAGCGCGCCGTCGCAAGCAGCGGCGCCAAACGCGCAGACGCCCGTGGTCGAGTTGAACGCGAAATCGACCGGACCGGCCGTTGGCGCCGGCGTATATGGCGCATCGCTCGACACCTGGTATAACTTCCGCAACACGTTCGTCAATCCGTCGCTGCGCAAGGCCGGTATCAAGCTCGTGCGCTTTCCCGGCGGCTCGGAATCCGATGCGTATCATTGGGAGCACGGCGGCTCGCTCTGCGACAGCATGGGCTACATTACGCCCGGCGCGACCTTCGACAACTTGATGACCCACGTTGCGCGCCCGTTGGACCTCGACATCGCCATCACCCTCAACTATGGGAGCAATCGCGCGTGCAACGCCGGCGGTGAGCCGAGCGAAGCCGCGGCGTGGGTAGCGGAGGCGAAGCGCCGCGGCTATAACGTGCCGTATTGGACGGTCGGCAACGAAGTCTACGGCTCGTGGGAGTACGATCTGCACCAGAGCCCGCACGATCCCATGACCTACTCGGACGCCGTGCGCACCGGCTACTATCCGGCCGTAAAGAAGGCGAATGCCGGCGCCAAACTCGGCGTCGTCGTCGATCTGCCCAGCGACACTGCCTGGAACGAGGTGGTGCTGCGCAAGGCGCAGCCGTTCGATTTCGTCGAAGTTCACTACTATCCCGAGTACAACAAGGATAGCGACCAAGAACTGCTCGGGCCGGCGATCGACAACTTCGCAAGCGACCTCACCGGTCTTCGTGCGCAGATGAATGCCGCGCACGTCGCCAGGAGCGTGCCGATCTATCTCGGCGAGTTCAACAACGACGCCGGCAACGAGGGCAAACAGTCGGTCTCGATCGTCAACGGCCTCTTCCTCGGGCAGATGCTCGGCACGCTGCAGCGGGGCGGCGTGCCAATGGCGACCTGGTGGGTCGCGTACGGAAGCTGCGACGAGAGCGGCGATTATTCGAAGAAGCTCTACGGCTGGCAACACTTTGGCAGCGAAGCGCTCTTCTCGGACGGCCTGCCCAACTCGTACGAGGGCTGTGCCAACACCCCGAAGATTCCCGGCGGAACGCCATTCCCCACGGCGCGCGTGATGGCGCTCTTCGCAAGCGAGATCCCGGCCGGTTCGAGCGTACGTCGCGTTAGCGTGCCGCAGTCGCTCGGCGATTCCGTTCGCGCGTACGGTTACGCGACCAGCAACGGTTACGCGTTCGTCCTTTTCAACAACACGCTGAAGGCCACGGCGGTTGACGCCCGTTTGAGCGGTTCGGGAAAGACGAAATTTGCCGGCGTGCTTTCAGTTTACGGCAAGACGCAATACGACAGATCGAAAGAAAACCGCTGGGTGGGTCCGTCAACCAAGAACCTCGGAACCGTCAGCACGAGCATCTCGCTCGCGCTCGCTCCGTACAGCATAACAATTCTAACGCTGTCGCCCTGACCGCCTCGCTCGGCGCAGGCTCCGTCCACGAGCGGGGCTACATGTTGCTGGGAGAGAGCATCTTTGCGTTGAAGCTGTCTAACTCTAAGCTTTTGATAAAGGAGGGTCTCGATGTTCTCGCCGGACGCGCACCAAAGACAAACGGCATTTGGCATTATCGCGGTCGGAGTGACGATCGCGATTTCCAGTTTTGGTATCGTGCGAGCGCAACTCGCAAATCCTGATAACGGTCAAGTCTTTCGCTGCCACAGCGGCGCAGCGTGTGTCGAAGCGCGATCGACGGGGCGTGGCACCTTTGGCGTCTTGGGGCTTTCGGAAAGTGACGGCGTTCACGGCGAGACAAGCTCCGTGAGCGGGAAAGCGGGCGTCACCGGCTTGAGCCGTGGAACGTCGGGGGTCGCCGACGGCGTCTTTGGGAAGTCCTCGAACGGCCGCGGCGTCGTCGGCGTTTCGGTACGGGCCAAGAACGCGGGTATCGAGGGCTTCAGCGAGTTGGGCGACGGCGTTACCGCCGAGTCCAAAGGCCCGACCGCGGTCGCCCTCCGTGCGCATGCCGATGGTGAGCACACCGCCATTTTTTTCGGATCCAATCAGCCCAATCGCGCGCATTGCGTTATCGATCCGAACGCCAACCTTGACTGTTCGGGAAGCGTTACGGGCGAAGCGATGCTGCGCTCCGAGCACCGCAGCGCGGGTGGCCAGCGCCTAATCGCGTACGCGTCGGAATCGGCAACGGCAACGATCGAAGACGTCGGTACGGCGCAAATGGTCGACGGTATCGCTAATGTCCGCATCGATCCAGCTTTCGCCGCAATCATGGATCGCAGGTGGTACTACGTCTTCCTGACGCCGCTTGGGGACACGCGCGGGCTCTACGTAAGCCGCAAAGCCGCGTCGGGCTTTCAGGTGCGCGAGACCGAGCGGGGACGAGCGAACCTAGAGTTCGACTATCGCATCGTCGCGCACCCGATCGACGCGCCCAGCGATCGCCTGCCGGTCGCTTCGAGGTAGCTCGGCCGCGCGGGCGGTTAGGCCCTAGGAGACGGTGGCAGGCAGTCGTTCGCGAGCGGCCGCTTTTTCTTCGCGTTTGCGCTCGCGCAGGAAGTGGAAGAACTCCACGCCCTCGCGCAGGCGCCGCTTCATCACTTGGCGGTCGCCGATCATGCCGCCCAGCAGCGCGACCATCTTGCGCGGCCGGAAGTAGAAGCGCCGGTAGAACTCGTCGACGCCTTCGAAGATCATCTCCGACGTAAGCCCCGGATAGTTGAGGGCGGCGTGCTGCACGCCGTGCGTGTCGACCAGGTCGTCGCTCTGGGCTTCTAGCCAGCCGTTCTCGGTCGCCTGTTTGTAGAGGTAGGTACCGGGATACGGTGCGGCCAGCGATACCTGGATGGTCTCGGGATCCATCTCGCAAGCGAAGTTGATCGTCTCCTGGATCGTCTCCAGCGTTTCGCCCGGCATCCCGAGGATGAACGTGCCGTGGACCTTGACGCCCAGCTCGCGGCAATCTTTGGAGAAGCGGCGGATGATGTCGAGCCGCGTGCCCTTCTTCATGTTGTTGAGCACGCTCTGGTTGCCGGATTCGTAGCCGACGAGGAACAACCGCAGGCCGTTGGCCCTCATGATTTCGATCGTCTCCCGTGGCACGTTCGGCTTGGCATTGCACGACCAGGTGATTCCGAGCTTGCCGAGCCGCCGTGCAATCTCTTCGACGCGCGGAATGTTGTCGGTCAGCGTGTCGTCGTCGAAGAAAAACTCTTTGACCTCGGGGAACATCGCTTTGGCACGCTTCATCTCCGCCTCGACGCTATCGACGCTGCGCACGCGATAGAGGTGCCCGCCGATCGTCTGCGGCCACAAGCAGAAGGTGCACTTCGACTTACAGCCGCGCCCGGTGTAGAACGAGAGATACGGGTGCTGCAAATAGCCGTTGAAGTAGTTGGGGATCGTGAGGTCGCGTCGATAGACGTCGAGCACGGACGGAAAGGCGTCCATGTCCATGATGATCGGCCGCTCCGCGGTGCGCACGACCTTTCCGTTCTCACGGTATGCGAGGCCGTCGACTTCGCTCAGCGGCTTGCCCGACGCGACGTCGACGCACGTGTAGTCGAACTCGCCGACGCTCACCCAATCGACCGCGGGCGCGAGATTGAGCGACTGCTCCGGCAGAATCCCGACGTGCGCGCCCACCATGCCGACCACCGCCTTGGGATTATCTTCCTTAACGCGGGCCGCAAAGCGAGCGTCGTTGCCAAACGACGGAGTGCTGGTGTGCAGGATGATGCATTCGTAATCCTTCGCGATCGCGGCGACCTGATCGACCGTCAGGTCGTCGGGGGGCGCGTCGATCAGGCGGCTTCCGGGAATCATCGCGGCCGGCTGCGCCAGCCACGTCGGATACCAGAACGACCGCACCTCGCGGCGACATTGATACCGTGATCCCGCGCCGCCGTCGTAGCCTTCGAAGGTTGGCGGGTTCACGAACAACGTCTTCATAAAATCGGGCATGCACTTCTCCTCCGCTTTCACGGTTTTCTGCGGGGAGCGCAAAGCCTTCCCTCAGATGGAGCGGAGCGCGCTCTGAAGGTCCGGAAAGCGACTGAAGTCTGAGAAGTCCACCTGCTCGCTGGCCGCCCCGGGGAAGGGGCCGAAACTGCCGCCATACTGCTGCGTCTCTTGCGTCACCGCCCAGTACCTCGGCAAGACTTCCGCGCGCCGGTCCAGGATCGTCCCGGAACTGGCGTGCGGCGGGAGTGCGTTGGGCTGATACTCGTACCACACGACATTGTGGCCGGCGTCGTAGGCGAAGGTGCCGTTCCCGTGCGCCCCGTCGCGGAGATCCGACGTAAAGGCAATCGTTTGCGGGGTGTCCTGGCGGTACGAATACGCCGCGGCGTACCGCGCATCAAACGGCGGCTCGAAGGCATCGCGGGCTTTTGGTTGGTCGTAAGCGCGCTCCATCGCCGCGTCGTCGGAAGCGCTCGCCGGCTTTCCATCGATCGTATACCGAACGATGCGCACCTTGGCGATCGCGCCGTCGTCGTACACGCCTACCATCACGAGATCTTCGTGGCGGCGCTGGAAACCGGCGTGAACGTCGAGGACTCGGTGCAGCCGGAATCCGACGATGCCGCGAGTCGTCTCGGCAAACTGCTGCGCCACCTGCGCGACGGCAGGTGGCGCGGCGGGTGGTTGACTTAAACTAGGGACGAATGATCACCCGGTTGCAAATGAACGTGCCGTTACTGTAATAACCGACGAGCGAGACGCGCTCGCCTTGCGTTGGGGTGGCGCCGGTTGGATAGATGATCGTACCGTTTTTGAGGTCCACGGTTTGCACGTTGCCGTTGCGGCGTGCCACGGTCAAGCGATACGGTGCGAATGAGGCGACCGTCCCCAAGATCACGTGATGTTTATCGTACTGATGCGCATCCCAACCCGGCTGCCAGGTCGTGTAGCTGGGCACGCCATAATCTTGGGCTGCTACCGGCGCGATCGAGGCGCCGCCGACGAGCAGCATCGCTGCGACCAGTGCGGTGATTCCGGAAAAAAATCTCATTTGTGAAACCTCCTCTCGAGCGTTGAAGAAGACGTTCGCTTCATACCCGAGACCGCCGGCGGCATAACCTTAAAACGCAGTTAGGGGCACCCATGTCACCCATGAGTGCCCCGGCGTTGATCGGATCGAGCTAAAAGGCGCCGATTCCGTTGGGGGTACCAAGTCCGGTCGGTCCGTCCCAGCCCGCACCGGCCGTGCAGAGCGGCTTGCCGCAGCTGCCATTACTCCCGCTGGTGACGTCGTTGAGCGACGAAGCATTGCCGTAGAGGTGGGTGTTGTTGTTGTCCGCGGTGTTACCG
>JABCZE010000079.1 GCA_013289785.1 Vulcanimicrobiota bacterium
ATGCCACGAGCCGCAGCGTTCCCGACTGCGCCGCATTCGCATTCGTTACCGCGTACAACGCAATCGCCCCACAGAACAAGCTGAACTGTTCAGCGAAGCCGTCGTATTCCCCGAAGACTCTCGGCGCGGCGACGATCCCCGGGACGCACGCCAAAACGAAGATCGCGTACACGGCGACGAGCACGCTCGAAGCGGCGCGCAGCGTTCGCGGAAGCAGTATCCCGATGCCACCGACGACGAGAGCAACCATCAGCGCCTCGCCGATAAATGTGCCGAAGGGCCACCGCAAGATTCGATGCAGGCTCTGCCAGGTGTCCGCGTCGTGCCACATGAGGGCGATCACGCCAAACAGCACCGCCGACCCGCCGAAGATAATTCGCCCGTACAACGCGGTTTTCATACAAAACGTAGCGCCCGCTCGGCAGGCCTTGTGACTGCCGGGCCCGGCACTCGCGGGCCCGGGCCTCACCGCCTGACGGTAATCACAATCGTGTTGGAGCTCAGTTCGAGCGCGTTATATCGCACGGCACCATTCGGAAAAGCAAGGCCTACCGTTGCCTTCGTTACCTGCACCGAATAAGTTCCGGGCTCCGTGAGCTGATAGAGTCGCTCCAACCGAAAGGCTTCGTAGGCCGATGTTGCCGGACTGAGCCCTATGGGTCTGGGCAGGGAATAGGAACCGCCTCCCAACGTTTGCCGTGGCGGGGGCCAGTGCGGTACCGCTCGGCCACTCCGCCGATTTACGATGGCAAATTCATACGTCGAACTGCGCTTGCCATAGAAGACTTGCTGCGTTCGGCTCGAGACGTTGCGAAGCTCCACGACAACGCGGATGGGATCGCCGAGCCGCACAACCGCCCGATCGACCGTGAGCGAAAGGAGCAAACCATGAACGGCGGTTCCCCACGGAGTGTGCCGCGACGCCGCCGTACAGACGCCGGTCTGTTCGATCGCGAGGGCGCTGGTCGGCGCAGGCGTCGCAGGAGGTATCCAACGGCTCCCCGGCGGCGCCGAAAAGATGGTGAGCGCAACGGCATTCGACTCCCACGCGGTTACGCGGGCGCCACTCCCGCCGTGAACGGCGAGCCGCACCAGATACGTCCCCGGTTTCGGAAAGAACGGGTAACTCGTCACCCATTGAAAACCCATGCGAAACGACTTCCCCGGCCCAAGCGGAAAACTCGAAAACATGCCGGCCCGTGCATTCAAAGGCCAGGTCGTTGCTTTGCCCGCGGGATTGACGATTGTGAGATCGGTTCTGGCGTGCCGCGCGAACCCGGGCTCAATCGCTTCGCGGGAAACATTCCGCAGTTCGGCGGTTAAGTTCAGCGGATCCGCAACACGCCTTTCGGTCGCGACGCCCCCCGAGTTAGGTAGAACGACGAGCGACAGCGCCACGCCACCAACCGCCGCACCGGCAGCGCCAGGCGTTGACGATGGGCAACACTCCGAAACGGCGTTCATCATCCGGGCGGGGTCTGGGGGCTGTGCTCCAAACGGCACCGGCACGCCGCATTCGGCCGCCGCTCGCGCATTCAGGACCCCGAAAACGAGTACCGCCAGCAAGGCGACGCGCATTACGCCGCCGGTTTATGCGCTAGCTCTTCGTACTTCCGGAAGATAACGAAATAGCTCGCCCCGATAAAGACGATCGCAAAGGCGAGCAGCGCGTCGCCGATGGTGGCGGTGAGGCTCCCGCGAAGCGGCATGAGCGCGCGGACCGCGTAGCGCAGCCCGAAGGCAGCGGCGAAGATCACGATCGTCACCCACGACGACCCGAGATACATTACGCCCGGGCGATCCGTAGGACGAACGTCGGTGTGCACGCCGCGCAGAATCCCGAACGGCAATCCGGCGATGCCGCCCACGATAACGCCGAACGCGATCTCTAGCGGCGGCGCCGGGTTGAGCATGTTATTGGCGTAGATCACCCACGCCGTCAGCGCACAGAGGATGATCGGTGAGACCCACATTCGCGTGACGCTGATGCGCTGCGGCCGCATCATACGAACGGCGAGCACGACCACGACGATCAGGAGTGGGATCAGCTGAACCCACCCCGGGACGTCGGGCGTCGCTTGCGATCCTATTTGATTTCGACCTTGGCGCCGGCTTCTTCGAGCTTCTTCTTCACCGCCTCGGCTTCGTCTTTAGTAACGCCTTCCTTTACGGCTTTGGGCGCGCTCTCGACGAAGGCTTTGGCTTCGGTCAGGCCGAGGCTCGTAAGTTCGCGGACTGCCTTGATGACTTTGATCTTTTCCGGACCAATTTCCGACAGAATGACGTCAAACTCGGTCTTCTCGGCTTCCGGCGCTGCGGCAGACGGACCGGCGGCCATCATCGCGACCGGCGCGGCGGCGGAGACGCCGTACTTCTCCTCGAGCTGCTTGACGAGATCGGCAAGTTCGAGAACGGTGAGTTTATCGATCTGTTCGATGACTTCGGCGATTGCCATGATACGTATTATTCCTTATCTAAGCGTTTGAGGCTGCGGCTTTTTGTTCGCGAATGGCGTTGAGCGCGCGAACGAGTCCGCTCTGGTTGCCCTGCAGCACGGTAACGAGTCCGCGAAGCGGATTCGCAAGCGTGCCGACGAGCGCGGCGAGAAGTTCGATTTTCGGCGGAAGCTTGGCGAGCACGTCGACCTGTTTTGCATCGACGATTTGGCCGTCGATGTATGCCGCCTTGATTCCGACCTTTTTAACGGTGTCGCTGAACGTTTTGAGCGCCTTCGCCGGCGCCACCGGATCGGCTCCGGCAAAGACGACGCCCGTCGGTCCCGCCAGAAACGACTCGACCTGCGAAGCAAGGTCGCCGGCGGCGATGCGAAAGAGCGTGTTTTTGACAACCGAGTAGCTGTTGCCGTCTTTGCGCAGCTCGCCGCGAAGCTTGGTTATCTCCGCTACGGTCAGCCCTTGATAATCGGTAAAAAACAGACTCTTCGCCGAGGCGAGTTTCTCGGTGAGTTCTGCGACTGAGGCTTCCTTACGCGCGGTCGGCATTCGTAGGTTTCTCCGGCGCAAACGCGCCACAACGAAAAAGAAAAGCGCCCCGTGTCGAGGGCGCTACATCGAACGTTCGCACCACCGGAGCGATGCCGAACCGTCCATCTTGCGTCCTCGGTGGTCAAAATTAAGGCCTTGCGGCCGGCCACGGTCTTTGGAGCCGTCGGTTAGCCTACCATGGCGGCGCCGGGGAGCGCAAGTCTTTCGGCCCGAAGCCGCCCGGATGCCCACCGCCCTCACTCCGGCCGAGGCGCTCGAAAGTCTCAAAGCCGGCAACGCGCGATTTGTCGCTGGAACTCAGCGGACCGACCCCTTCGATGCCGGCGTCCTCGAGCTAGCCAGCGGCCAAAGCCCCCACGCGATCGTCCTCGGTTGCTCTGACTCGCGCGTGCCGATCGAGACGATTTTCGATCAGGCGCCGGGCAACGTCTTTGTGGTTCGAGTCGCGGGTAACTTTCTGAACGACGACGTCCTCGGGTCGATCGAGTTTGGCGTCGCCGTCTTGAAAGCGCGGCTGATCGTCGTCCTCGGGCATACCAACTGCGGCGCGGTCACTGCCGCCGTCGCACACGCAAGGGACGGAACGACGCAGCCCGGATACATCGCGCGTCTGGTTACCGCGATCGCTCCGGCTGCCGAAGCCACCCGCGATCTTCCGGGTGACTGGATCGTCAACGCCACCGCCGAAAACGTGCGTCGCGCGGTGCAAGCGATGAGCGTTTTCTCCGCGATTGTCGCCGGCGCGATATCCGGCGGCGACGTCGAAGTAGCCGGCGGCATCTACGAGCTGCACACGGGCCGCGTCAGCTTCTTCTAGCCGGCGGTCCCCAGGTGCGTGAATGGGGCTGCTGGTATTTTCAGATGGGCCTTAGGCCGTAGCTTTTACCCGATTGGGGTCGACTTTGACGCCCGGACCCATCGTGCTGGCCAAAGTCACACTGCGAACGTACGTGCCCTTGGCGGCCGACGGCTTCGCGCGAACGATCGCGTCGAGCAACGTCGTGATGTTCTCCAGTAAGTGCTGCTCCTCGAAGCTCACCTTGCCGACGATCGTGTGCACGATGCCCGTCTTGTCGAGACGGTACTCGACCTTACCGGCCTTGATGTCGCGAATTGCGGCACCGATGTTCGGCGTTACGGTTCCGGCCTTGGGATTCGGCATTTTCTGCGCGAGAATTCGTCCTAGCTCTTTACCGACCGACGCCATCATGTCGGGGGTCGCGACCGCGACGTCGAACTCAGTGAACCCGCCCTTGACCTTATCGATCAAATCCTGATCGCCGACGATGTCGGCACCGGCTTCTTGCGCGGCCTTTGCGTTGTCGCCTTTGGCAAACGCGATGACGCGGACCGTCCGCCCCGTTCCATGCGGCAGCAGTACCGTGCCGCGGACGTTCTGATCGCTCTTCTTCGGGTCGACGCCCAAGCGGATGTGCGCCTCGACGGTCTCGTTGAACTTCGCGGTGGCGTTCTTTTTGACGATTTCGATGGCTTCGGACGTCGAAAACAGTTTGTCGGAATCGAAGGTCGCGACCAGCGCTTTGAAGCGTTTCCCGTGATGCTGCGCCATCTTACGCCTCCACTTCCACGCCCATCGATCGCGCCGTTCCGGCGACGATCTTCTTGGCGGCGTTCATGTCGTTGGCGTTGATGTCGGGCATCTTCACCTTCGCAATATCTTCCAGTTGCTTCTGCGTCAGCTTGCCGACTTTGTTGCGGTTGGGCTCCTTGCTGCCCGACTCGATCCCCAACGCCTGCTTGATCAAAAAGGACGCCGGCGGCGTCTTTGTGATGAACGTAAACGTGCGGTCGTCGAAGACGGTGATCTCGACGGGGATGATCATGCCGGCTTGTGAAGCAGTGCGCTCGTTGTACTGCTTACAGAAGTCCATGATGTTGAGTGAGTAGGGGCCCAGCGCCGGTCCGATCGGCGGAGCTGGGGTCGCTTTGCCTGCCGGAATCTGCAGGCCGATCTTACCAACTACCTTTTTAGCCACGAACTATCTCCTTTCGAACCGACTCTCGTCGCTTCTCCCCCACTGTTGTTAGTTGCAAACGCCGGGGTGTATGCAGTTTGCTAAACTTTTTCCACTTGGAAGAACTCCAGCTCGACGGGAGTCTCCCGGCCGAAGATCGAGATGAGCGCGCGCAAGCGCTCTTTCTCCGGCGAGATCTCGTCGACGACGCCGGTGAAGTCGAAGAACGGTCCCGACGTTACCTTGACGCGGTCGCCCTTCTTGAAGTCGATCTTGAGCTTGGGTGCTTCGATGCCCATCTGCTTGAGAATCGTTTTAACTTCTTTGTCCTGCAGCGGCACGGGCTTCTCGCCGGGCCCGGGGCTGCCGACGAAGCCGGTTACGCCTTGCGTGTTGCGCACGACGTACCAAGACTGATCGTCCATGGTCATCTCGACCAGGACGTAGCCGGGGAAAACTTTCTTCGGGGTGATCTTACGCTTGCCGTCTTTGAACTCGACTTCGTCTTCCATCGGGACGAGCACGCGGAAAATCTTGTCCTGCATGCCCATCGAATGGATGCGCCGCTCGAGATTTGCCTTGACCTTGTTTTCGTACCCCGAGTAGGTGTGGACGACGAACCAGTTCCGGTTATCCTTGGGCTTCTGCGCGACGCCATCGTCGGAGGCCACGTCGTCGGACGGAACTTCGTCGGACGGCGCCTCGCCCTCGGGCGGAAGCTCGGCGACCATCTCCTCGACCGCGGCGGGATCGCCCATCTGGGGATCCTCGGTCTTGGTCTCGTCGATCTTCGTTTCGTCTATCGTCGCTTCGTCAACGACCGGTTCGGCTTCGTACATCGTCTGCATCTATCCCGACGTGATGGGATGAATCAAGCTGAAGAACCATCCGAAGATTTGGTCAACGATGAAAACGAAGGCGCCAATGCCCACGACCAGCGAGATCGTGAGAATCGTCGCCGAGATCCATTCCTCGCGCGTCGGCCACGTGACGCGCCGAAGCTCCGCGATGACGCCGCGGACGAAATCGCCGCCCGCCATGGACTGGGCCGTTCGCTTTTGCTGTTCGTTCACCAAAGGTTTACCTTAAAAAATGCAGGGCGGACAGGACTCGAACCTGCAACAACTGGTTTTGGAGACCAGGACTCTACCAATTGAGCTACCGCCCTATCTCGTTTCCCTATGCGGTTTGTGGCATCGGCAGAAGCGGCAATATTTGCTGAGCTCCAGCCGGTCCGTGGTCTTCTGCTTATTCTTTTGCGTGTTGTAGTTCCGGCGCTTGCACTCCGTGCACGCCAGGACGACCATCACGCGTGATTCTTTCTTTGCCATCTTTTAGTCTATCACAACATTAAGAAAACGGACCGGCGGTCCGTTCAAGCCACAATGCTACCACACCCCGCCCCCCCTTTCAATGGCCTCGACCCCCCATGTCATCCTGAGCGCAGTAATGTCATCCTGAGCGCAGTCGAAGGACGAAGGGCAACTAAGCAACCAACCGTCGCAGTTGGCGCCCTCGGCAGGCATACCGGGGCGACCTTTCGGATAGCGGTTCCACAATGGTGCCCCTCGCTGCGCTGTTCGCTATCCTGGCCGTGGCGTCGCCAAGCCCGGCTCCCCAGGCCGGCGCGACGCCGGCTCCAGCAAGGAGCAGACGTGATCCTTGCGGCGGCTCGCAAGAGCTGCTCAAGAAATATCTCGCCGCGTCCCCGTGCGTTTTCGTTGCGGGTCAGGCGAGTCTACAAGCTACGTACGCGACGACCGTCATCCCCGCTGACGTCCTGCTCGATCTGGGCGGCTCGACTCAACCCGCGCGCGCGAATCGGTCGGCGATCGGCTATCCGGGAGCCCTGATCAACGTCGGCATATCCCAAAATGCGCAAATAACGATTCTGCCGCCGTCCTTCTCGCAGCTGTCGAGTGCGACGCGCGGAACGCTGGCCGCCGGCGCTACCGACATGCAGTTTTGGTACAAGCAACTGATCTACGTCGATGGCGCTCGCGGAATTCTCGGT
>JABCZE010000080.1 GCA_013289785.1 Vulcanimicrobiota bacterium
GGGTTGCCGAGAGTGGCTGAGTAAGCGGCCTTCTGCAAACTAAAGGGCGGCGCCTTGGCACCGCCCCTTCCGAGGTTATCTGGCGACCCTGCCGCTAGTGCGGGGGACGGCCGCCGCCCCCATGACCGCCACCGCCGCCTCCCGAGGAGTGCGGTGCCGACCCGCCGCCAGATCCGTGCGGGTACGATGGCGCGGACGGAGCTGACCCGCGCGAGTATGACGGATACGAGCTATGCGAGTACGACGGATACGAGCTATGCGAGTACGACGGATACGAACTGTGCGAGTACGATGGATACGAACTATGCGAGTACGACGGGTACGAACTGTGCGAGTACGAGGGATACGATGGATACGAGCTATGGGTATACGCTCCACGATCGCGATCGCCGTAGGTAACGGGTACCGAGGCGCTCCCACGCTGGTTGGAGTACCGGCTCCACGAGTTCGATGCCGGCCGCTCTTCGCGCGAGCCTTCGCTTGTGCTCGGCGCGCGCTCGCCCTGTGCAGACCGCTCGGACGCGGCGTTCTCGCGCGACGAACCGCGAGACTCATCGAACCGCTCCCACGTCTGGTTGGGCTCGCGTTCGCTTGTGCCAGTCTCAGTCGTGCGAGCCTCGTTCGTGCGAGCCTCGGTTGTGCGAGCCTCGCCGGTATGGCTCTCCGTGCGACCCTGGACCGTGTTGGTCTCGTGAGTTACCGGCGCGCTTTCGCGTCCGGTGTTGGCGTGAATCGCTCCCTCGACGGACCTCTGCTGACCAGCGAAGGAGTTTCGTGAGGCCAGCGCTCGATTCGATGCGAATCGAGGCGAATCGAAGGCCTTCGAGAATGCGACCGGGCTGTTGGGCGTCCGCCCGAAGCCGAGATTGTCTCGGCTCGGAGTGACGGGGACCGCACCCCGGATCGTTCCGACCTTACCGGCGTTCTGCGACGTCACGGCGACGTTATGCGAGAAGTTGCCGTGCTCGAAGTTTCCTCGGAGCGTCCCGCTGCCGCCGCCATGGCCGAAGTTCCGATAGACGTTACGGATATTCGTAACATTCACGACCCGCGTTCCCCAGCCACGGTAGCCACCGTAACTCCCATATCCCCAGCCCGCGCCTCCCCAGGCCCAGCCGGGATACCACGGATAGAAAGCCTCGAAGGGAGCTAGCGGGCACCAACCGATGCCGCCGTAACCGAAGCCGCCAAAACCGACGCCGATGCCGACGCCGCCGCCCCAGCCATAGAAGCCAACCAGGGCCGGAGCCCAGACCGGCGCGTACGAGTAGGCCGGCGGATACCACGCCCAGCCATAGCCGTTCGCCCAGAACCAGCGACCGTAATGATAGGGAGCCCATCCCCACGGCTCGGCACCGACCCAAGTCCAGCCATAGCCGCCTTCCCAGGCCCACGAACCATCTCGATAGGGAGCCCAGTCGGCCGGCTCGTCGGGAACCCAGACCTGACCGTACCCAGCGACGTCCTGCCAGTCGCCGTACTGATCGAGGTTGTCGTAGCCGGCGATCGTGGGGCTCAAGTTGGGGCTCGCGTTGAGCGCCGTCGTCATCGTTTCGTCGCGCTTTGCGTTAAAGTCATCGAAGGAGTCGAACCCGACTTCCGACCTCCAACTGATCGACGGACTCGAGGCGGAACCGCGAGCGACCAGCGTTCTGCCCGGGCTGAGATCATAGGTATGGTCGGGTGTGACGACCTGCGCGTTTCCACGCCGGGCCGTCACCCACGTCGAGCCGTCGCGGTTGACCGTAACTCGATAATCGCCGGCGTCTTGCGAGCGAACGCTTACCGACGGGGTGTCGACTTGAAACGGCTGATCGCCGTGAACGATGCCGACCTCGACCGTCCCGTCGGCCAACTGGACCGCCCGGTTGTTCGGATCGTTGTCGGTGATACGCGCCTGCACGTTGCCGCCGAGCCGAACGGCGGTCTCACCGTCGAACTGCAGCTCGGCCCGCGAGGTGCCGCCTGTCGAGAGGTAGTCGCCGGGAAGAAGGGGCCCGTTGACGACGGCGGTCGTTTGGGTGTTGCTGTCGCCGCGCTGGACGACCACGTCGCCTTGAACGACGCTAACCCTGGCGACGCCAGGGCCATTGTTGTCCGGCGCCTGCTCGGCCGAGGCCGGCAGCGTGCTACTAAGGGTCGCCCCGACCAGGGCAGCCCCCGTAATGAAGCTTGTGAACCACTTGAACGTCATCGTTGTCTTTGCCCTCGCTCCTATTGAAACCGAATAGACGAAACAAAGCATCGAGCCACGATTAGCTTCACATTAAGCTCGCGTGAGAGGGTCCAGCTTTTCGTCGGTTAACTGAATGCGCTGGAGGTATCAAGAAAATGCGCGAATCTTCCAAGGAGCTCAGCCGAGGTAGATTTCTTTCCGGCGTCGTCGTTCTTCCGGCGCTCGCCGGACTGGTGCTCACCCAAACGTCCGAGGCCGAGGCCAAAGGCTCCCAGGCCCAGTTCAAATATCAGAAGACGCCCAGCAACGGCAAGATGTGCTCGCAATGCAAGTTCTTCGTCAAGGGAAGCTCGGCCACGGCAAACGGCAGCTGCACCCTCGTCGCCGGCACGATTAGCCCCAACGGCTGGTGCATCGCCTACGCGAAGAAGTAGTCTCGCGTCAGCGCGCTGGTAAACGCGCCGTCAGGAAGTTCGCAATCCGAGTGGCTGCGGGCGGGTCCATGTTCGCGAGGACGGCAACGACATAACCGTCCGCGGGACAAATCTCCAGGTCGCCGTTCATCCCGGGTGCGCCGCCGCCGTGGCCGAAGCAGCGAAGCCCATTGAACTGCTGATCCTCAAACCCGTAAGCATAGCGGCCGCCGGCGGGTGTATCGACCTTACCGGTGGTCAACAGCTGCGTGTACCGCGCGTCGAGCAGCTCGTTTTGTTGCAGCGCATTCGCAAACTTGAGAAGATCGCCGACCGTCGTGTATCCACCGCCGGCCGAGGTTCCGCGATAGGGCAAGGTCTCCGTATTCGGCACGAGCTTACCGTTAGGGTCGAGCATATAGCCGGTGCTGCGACCGGGAACGGCCTCATTCTCCGGCTCGGACGCCGTTGAAGTCATGCCGGCCGGCGCGTAGATGTGCTCGCGAACGTAGTCGTAATAGGTCTGCCCGCTGACCTTTTCAATCACCAGTCCGAGGAGAACGAAACCGTAGTTGCTGTACTCCCATTTGCTTCCAGGCGTAAAGGCGAGTGCTCGCGAGCCGTACCGCTTCTCGTAGTCTTGCAGCGTGCGCAGCTCCAAACGGTGCGCGTCGAAGTCAGGACCGAAGATATCGCCGGTTCCGCCAGTGTGATCGAGCAACTCGGCGATCGTTACTTGCGCCGCCACGTCCTTGTTCGGATAGTCCGTCAAATACGTGCCCAGCGGCGCGTCGAGATTGATTTTCCCGGCCTTTGCGAGTTGCAGAATCGATACCGCCGTGAACATCTTGTTCATCGAGCCCATGCGAAAGCGAGTCTCCAACGCGTTGGGGACGTTATGCTCGCGGTCCGCCAAGCCGTAGGCCCGAGCAAAGACCGGTTGGCCGTCCCGGGCGACGAGCACCGCGCCGGAGAAGCGATCCGCGGCAGTCTCGCTGTCGAGCTTCGAGCCAAGCGCCGCGATAAGCTCGCTTTGGCTCATCGGCGGCGGAGCTAACTCCGCCGGCGTTGCGATCGCTCGCAGGTCGATGCGTTCGATAACGTACGGCGCTTTGCTCTGCGTCAACACGGTCATCGTCGCGAACTGTTCGTTCAAAAGGTCTTCGACGGTCGCCACGACTTGCGTCGGTGCCGATGTCACGATCGCGCGAACCACGAAGCCGCCAGTCATCTGGCGAAACTGCCAGTCGTCGTCAAGCCGATTGATGGCCGACGGATACCTCGACTTCAAGAAAGCAAGGAACGTCGCGCGGTCGCCGCTGTCGAAGGCCTGTAACCACCCGACGAGAGCGTGCCCCGCGGGCGTGTCTGGAATCCTCGGCGCAACCGAGGTCGGCGGCGCCACGCCGGTTGCCAGCGCTAGGACGACGAGAAGGCTAAGGACTTTTTGCATCGTCGGCGTTGCGCGCCAAGGCGCGTGCGAGATTCGTGAAGTCCGACGGTATCATCAGAATCGTGCTTGAGTTATTCTCGGCTCCGACTTCAGAGATCATCTGCAGCCGGCGCAGCTCCAATGAGATCGGGCGCGACTCCATCACGCTCGCAGCTTCGGCGAGTTTCTGCGACGCCTCGAACTCGGCGTCCGCCTTGATGATTCGGGCGCGGCGCTCGCGGACGGCTTCGGCTTCGCGCGCCATGGCGCGCTGCATCGATTCGGGAATCTCGACGTCCTTCATCTCGACCATCGCGACCTTGAGCCCCCAGGCTTCGGTGACTTCGTCGACGATCTCGCAAAGTTTTGAGTTTATCGTGGTTCGCTCGCGCAGCACTTCATCCAACATGTGCTGGCCGATGATGTTGCGCAGGCTGGTAAGCGCAACCTGGTAGGCGGCATTGCTGTAATCCTGAACCGCTATGCTCGCCTTTGCCGGATCGACGATCAGATACCACAGAACGGCGTTGACCTTGATCGTCACGCTGTCTTTGGTGATGGTCTCCTGTTGCTCGACGGTTACGGTCACGGTGCGCAGGTCGACGGTGCGCCCACGCTCGATCAACGGTATCAGGTAGTAGAGCCCGGGGCCCCGGGTTCCAACGTAGCGCCCGAGCCTGAAGACTACACCGCGCTGGTATTCCTGAGCCACGCGCACGCCACTGAAAAGAATGAGCGCGACGACGATTGCGACGATCACACTTACGGAACCAATCAATCGACTTCTCCTTCTCGAGCGTTCAGAGCACTTCGAATAGCGCGGCGGCGCCCATGCCGCCGCCGATGCACATCGTTACCACGACGTATTTCTCGCCCCGGCGTTTGCCTTCGATTAGAGCGTGCATCGTCATCCGCGCGCCGCTCATGCCGTACGGGTGGCCGATCGAGATCGCGCCGCCGTCAACATTGAGGCGATCGTTGGGAAGGCCGAGCGTGTCGCGACAATAGACGGTCTGCACTGCGAAAGCCTCGTTGAGTTCCCACACGCCGATGTCGCCGATCGAAAGGCCGTGGCGATCGAGCAGCTTGGGGATCGCATACACCGGGCCGATTCCCATTTCGCCCGGTTCGCATCCCGCGACCACGTATCCGCGATACACGCCCAGCGGCTGCAACGCGCGCGCCTTCGCACTCTCGGCGGACATCACCACGACGGCGGCAGCACCGTCGGAAAGCTGCGATGAGTTACCGGCCGTAATCGTGGTATCGGCAACGCCGGGGACGGCGCCTTTGAGCGCGGCCAGCCCGGCCAGCGTTGTATCGGGACGATTGCCTTCGTCCTTTCCGAGCTCGACGAGCTCTTCGCGTACGGCGCCGGTTTCGCGATCTTGCACGTACTTCCACGACGGCATCGGCACGATCTCGGTATCGAAACGTCCCGCCGTCTGGGCGGCAGCCGTGCGCTGCTGGCTCTGCAGCGCGTATTCGTCTTGACGCTCGCGCGAGACGCCGTACTTCTTCGCGACGAAATCGGCGGTGTACAGCATCGGTTCGTAGAGGTCCGGCGCGTGCCGCAGCAGCCACTCTTCGGCGAAGAAGTGAAGGTTCAGATCGTTCTGCACCATGCTGATCGACTCGACTCCGCCGGCCACGACGACCTCGGCATTGTCGACGACGACGCGCTTGGCCGCCGACGCAATTGCATCGAGCCCCGACGCGCAGTAGCGGCTCACCGTCTGTCCCGAGACGCTGACCGAACAACCGGCCCGCAGCGCGGCCGTGCGGCCGATATTATTGCCCGTGGCGCCTTCGGGCAGCCCGCAGCCCATGATGACGTCTTCGATTTCCTCCGGCTTAATCGAGGCTCGGTCGATCGCCAGTTTCACGACGTGTCCCGCCATCGTCGCGCCCGGCGTTTGATTGAAGGCGCCGCGAAATGCGCGGCCGATCGGCGTCCGCGCAACCGAGACGATCACCGCCTCACGCATGCGTTACTCCTTCTAAGGATGAAGAACTTTCTGCGGCGCGTACGAGCAGCGCGGACGGTTTCCATTGTGGCCCAAAAGTCGCCTCGAAGTCGCGAATGCGTTCGTAGACTCGCCCGACGCCAACCTCGCCGGCATACCACATCGGCCCGCCGTGATGCGGCGGAAAGCCGTACCCGTAGACGTAGACGATGTCGATGTCGCCGGGCCGCAACGCCACGCCCTCCTCGAGCAGATAGGTGCCGCGATTGATCAGCGCATAGAGCAGGCGATCTCGAATTTCGCGATCGGTCACGACGCGCGGCGCGATGCCGGCCTTGCGCGCCTCTTGCGCAAAGAGCTGCTCGACGAGCGGATCGGCAATCGGCTCGCGTCCCTTGCCGACCGCCTTGTCGTACTTGAAAAATCCGGCCAACGCTTTCTGACCGAGCCGCTCTTGCGCGACGAGCGCTTCGAGCACGTTGGTGCGCCCGCGACCGGCTTCGCCTTGGAGTTTCTGAACGTGCAGCCCGATGTCGAGGCCGGAGAGATCGCTCATCGCAAACGGTCCCATCGGAAATCCGAAGGCTTTCATCACCGCGTCCACGCGCGCCGGCGTGACGCCCTCTTCGGCGAGCGCAAACGCCTCGCGCGCATAATCGAAAATCATCCGGTTACCGATAAACCCGAACGCGTTGCCGGAAAGCACGGCCTTCTTCTTCAACGTCTTGCCGATTGCAAAGCCCGTCGCCAGCGTTTGCGCGGACGTCGCGCGGCCACGCACGATCTCGAGCAGCGGCATGATGTTCGCCGGTACGAAGAAGTGCAGGCCGAAAACCTTTTCGGGGCGTTTGGTCGCCGCGGCCATCGCGTCGATGTCGAGCGTCGAGGTGTTGCTTGCGAGGAGCCCCTCGGGCTTGACGATCCGGTCGAGCTTTTCAAAGACCTCACGCTTGACGTTGGGGTCCTCGAAGACTGCCTCCACAACGAGATCCGCGTCGGA
>JABCZE010000081.1 GCA_013289785.1 Vulcanimicrobiota bacterium
CTTGAAGACGAAGCCCGTAAACGCCGGGTCGCCTGGGTTGACTCCGGCGCGCGCCGACGGCGGCGGCGCCATCTCGATAAACTCGTCGAGAAAGAGCTGCACGCCGAAGTTCGTAACGGCGCTGCCAAAGAAGACCGGCGTCGTCGAACCGCGCAGCATGGCTGCGTTGTCGAACCGCTCTCCCGCACCGTCCAGCAGCTCGATCGCCTCACGAAACTGTTCGTAAACGTGCTCGCTGACGAGTGCGCGCAAGGCTGGATCCGCAGCGTCGGTCACGCTGACCGTTGCGCGCGTTGCGCCGTGGGCGGCGCGCTCGAAAAGATGCACGGCCTTCGTACGCCGATCGTAGACGCCCTTGAACTCCTCTCCGCTGCCCAGCGGCCAGTTTATCGGAAAGGCTCCGATGCCCAGCACGCTCTCCAGCTCGTCGAGCAGCTCGAGTGGATCGCGGCTCGGCCGGTCGAGCTTGTTCATGAACGTGAAGAGCGGAATGCCGCGCTCGGCGCAAATTGCGAAAAGCTTTTTGGTCTGCGGCTCGACGCCCTTGGCCGCATCGATCAGCATCACGGCGCTGTCGGCCGCTAGCAGCGTTCGATAGGTATCCTCGCCAAAGTCTTGGTGCCCCGGCGTGTCGAGAAGGTTGAGCGTATGGCCGCCGTACTCGAACTGCAGAACGGTTGAGGTTATGGAGATGCCGCGCTCGCGTTCGAGCGCCATCCAGTCGCTGGTCGCCTGGCGCTGCCGCTTGCGCGCGGAAACCTGTCCGGCAACGTGGATGGCGCCGCCGTAGAGCAGCAGCTTCTCCGTCAGCGTCGTCTTGCCGGCGTCGGGGTGCGAAATGATCGCAAAGGTGCGCCGCTTACGTACTTCGTCGAGAATCTTGGGGCCGTCCGTCATGGTTTTACCGGCTGGTAGACGCGCAGCTCTACGCTCCCCGCCGCCTCGCGCATCATAACGATCTCCCCGCCCGCGTGGTAGAACTGCACGCTCGGCGGAATTCGAAACCGATCGTTACCTCGCCGCACGAACGCTTCACCGCGGTCGATCGAAATCGCGCAATCCGCGAACGATAGGTGAGCCGGCGGCGCGATCCAGACCGCATTTTTCGGTAGCTGCGCGGCCACGTAACGCGCGGTTCCGGTGGATTTCGAGACTTGCGTCAAGCACTCGGGCAACGCCGACAAGGCCCACGGTGCGTCGCCGCTCAACGCCGCGGTTGCGCCACTTTGCGGGCGGCTCGCCGCGCCCGGTTTCGGCGAAACCCGCGCGTAGACCGAGGCGATCTTGAGGCGAATCAGGTCGCGGTTCACCCATGCCGCTACGATGACGCCGATACCAAGGACGATGACGGTCGACATTGCCAGATATTTTATCACGTGGCGCCGGCCGGCGGCTCTTCGACAAACAGACGCGCGGCCCCAACGGCATAATCACCCATCCCGTAGTAGACGTCGAAGACGTTGTCGCCGAGATCGGGGCGCGGGTCGAGGCCGGTTGGAAAGACCACGTTATCGACGACTCCCTTGAGCTCTTCGTCCGATTCGGGCGTGAGAACCGGTTGCGGCGAGCGGTAGAGGATGCGATCCGGCCGCTCTAGGTCGTGGACGACGATGCCGGCGGCGTACCGCAGTGAAGGGCGTTGCCCCCCGCCGCCCATCGAGTCCACGCCGTGAAAGAGCGCGAGCCATCCCGTCGTTCCGCCGAGCGTGACTCGCACCGGCGGCGTGCCGGCGCCGATCTTGATCGATCCCCAGTTCGCATCGGGGGAAAGCACTTGGCGGCTCTCAACGACGTTGCAAAGATTGCTGCGATCCTTGAGCACGGGGGCGACCGGTACGTAGCCGATCCTGATCGATTCGCGGTCTTCGAAGGGCATGCGTTCGATCATCGGGATGGCGGCTCGGCCGTCGACGCTGGAAAGATGCAACATGGGACGATGGTAAAAGGCGAAACACTTGCGGCCCTTCGGCGACAGCACGGGCTCGGGGAAGAACGCCGCATCTTTGTCGTCACCGACGACGTTTGCCGAGCCCGCGAATCGAACCGGGCCCAGCCGTTCCCAGTGATACGCATCGCTCGATATCGCAACCGCGATGCGCGGCCCATCCGGGCCAAACGCCGTGTACGCCATCAAATACGATTCGAGTAACGGGACGTAGGTTACGCGTGGGTCCTCGCAACCGTACCCGGGATGCGGCCGAAGTTCGTACGGCGCTTGCGGCTCGAGCGCAAAATCCAACCGTTGGCAATCGAATTTGCCGCTTTCGCCGGCGACGCGCACTATACGAACGCGCGAAATGTTTCCCTCGGCGACGCAGCGCGGGTAGATCAACAGTTCGCGGCCGGGAGCGCGGGTTGCCGCGGGGTTGAGAACTCCGCCGGCCTCGGTCGGCTCTCCGTCGGGCGTGAGAACGGTGCCCAGCCGCTCGACGCGTACCTGGAGCTGCTCGATTGAATCCGGCGTGCCCGACTGCTTGGGAGAGAGCATCATTACCCCTACGGCAGATAGGTCGTCGCAATCGGTTCGTCACTGGGCGTTACGACTTCGACTCGAACGCCTCGACGATATACTCGATTGGGAACGATCCAGAGCGTATACGTGCGGTATTGCGGCGACGGCTCGCCCGCATTGGCCGGTGCCTGTTCGAAAGCGACGACGCGAACGCGCACGGTGTTTGCGCCGATGGATTCGACGATCTGCTTGTAGCCCGTCCGGTCGTGCGGTCCCATGAGCAAGACCACGCCGAACTCGCCTTTGAAATGAATCGGCGCATGAATGCCGAGCTTGCCGAGGGTTACCTCATCGCGTACTATAAGGATTTGATTGCCCCCCAGAACGGTGGTTGTGCCTGCTGCGAGCGTATTTACGCGCACCTCACGACATCCGGCCAGCACGATGAGCCCCAAGGCTAGACCTGCCAGGGTCGACCTGCGCATCACGGCCGACCGCTTCGCCGTACGTCTCATTTGTCATTGCCGTCCGGCCCGGGCAACGCTACGCTAAGGCTCGGATGAAACGCCTCCTCCGTCTCGCGCTGGCCACCGACTTCGTCGCCCTAATGACCGTCGTGCTGGGCAGTTGGACGCGCATCAACGGCGCCGGGCTCACGTGCCCGGATTGGCCGCTCTGTCGCGGGCAAATAATCCCGCTCATGACCGACGGTACCTTGTGGGAATGGACGCACCGCTTGCTTGCGTTTACGGTGGCACCCCTGACGATCGCACTCGTGGTGGCCGCCTGGCCGGTCCGCTCCCGTTCGCCGTTCGTGGGTCCGACGCTGGCCGCGATCGTTACCCTTTTCATCGCTCAGGTGCTGCTGGGAGCAGAGACCGTCCGGCTGGGGAATGCGCCGTTCTCCGTCGTCCTGCACTGGGGAACCGCCATGGCCTTTATTGCGGCCCTTTCCGCGATGGCGGTGTTTGCCGCAGCCTCGCCCTCCGCCGGGATCGCGCCGCCGCACGACGCCACGCGGGCCTCGGGACGCCTTCGCTTCGTCTTGCTGACGACGACGACGATTGCATTTATTACGATGTGTATCGGCGCGTACGTAAGTTCCAGCGGCGCAGGCTTGGCCTGCCTGTCCATCCAGCAATGCGCCGGCAACATCATCGTTCACACGCCGGGTGAGTACGTGCAGATGCTGCATCGCGCCGCGGCCGCCACTACGCTGATCTTTGCCGCCGCGGCGCTGGCACTCGCATGGGCCGGTCCGGCCTCGGCACGCGTGAGAGCAGCGGCCGGCGCGGGTGTGGCTTTGGTCTGCATTCAAGTCGTGCTCGGACTTCTCAACGTGGCGCTGCGACTGCCCGTCGAGCTGCGCGAAGCGCATGCCGTTAACGCGGCCTTTGTCTTTTTGGCTTTCTTCATCGCAACGGTCTTTGCGGCACTGGACGGAATGTCGAACCAGCTCGTCCTGAGCAAAGTCGAAGGGCGGTAGCGGTGCTCGAACGCCTCGGCGACTATTACGAGCTTTCGAAGCCGCGCATCATCGCGCTGCTGCTGATTACCACGGCCGCGTCCATGGTGATGGCGGCGCGCGGAGTTCCCCCGCTGGGGCTGCTTTTTTGGACGCTCTTGGCCGGAGCGCTCGCGGCGGCATCGGCCGGTGCATTCAACTGCGTCTGGGACGCCGACATCGATCGCGTGATGAAGCGCACTGCGGCGCGTCCGATCCCGCAAGGACGGATCTCGCGGCGTAACGCGACGATCTACGCGGTGCTCGCCGGCGGCATATCCTTCGCACTCTTCTATCTTCTGGTCAATCCGCTCGCGGCTTGGCTCTCGCTGGCCGGAAACGCCTACTACGTCGTCATTTACACGATGTGGCTCAAGCGCATAACCCCGCTGAACATCGTGATCGGCGGAGCGGCCGGCGCAGTTCCCCCGCTCGTCGGATGGGCCGCGGTTACGCATACCATCGGTGCGCCGGCGCTCGGCCTCTTCGCCCTGATCTTTCTCTGGACGCCGCCGCACTTTTGGTCGCTGGCACTGATGACGGAACTGGACTACGGCAAGGCCAACATTCCGATGCTGCCCAACGTTTACGGGCGCGAACGCACCAAACGCGAGATCATCTACTACAGCCTCGTGCTGGTCGCCGCGTCGCTCGCCCTCTACCCGCTTCACGTGATGGGTGCGCTGTATTTCGGCGCCGCGGCCGTGCTTGGCGGTCTTTTTATACTCGACGCCTGGCGAACGTGGCGCGAGCAGGCCGGCACGTACGAAGCGCGCAAGCTGTTTCGCTACTCACTTGTGTACCTGGCGCTGATGTGCGCGGTGATGGTGATCGACCGAATCGTCTCGTGAACCGCCTGCTCGCGACGCTCGCGCTCGGCGTTTTTGCCGGGGCCCTCGACCTGAGCGTGCTCTCCCCGGCGCTGCCCGCACTCGGACGGGCGTTCACGGTGCAAACCGGCGACCTGGCCTGGATCTTCACGTTATATCTTCTCGTTACGGTCGTCTCGATTGCGGTCGCGGGCTCGATGGCGGACCGGTTTGGCCGGCGTCCGATCTATTTAATCTGCATCTCGCTCTTCGCCGCCGGAAGCATCGTCGCAATCCTTGCGCCAAACTATCCGGTTTTTCTTATCGCGCGCGCAATTCAGGCGCTGGGCGCCGGGGGGATATTTCCCGTCGCCACCGCGGCGATCGGCGACGTCGTGCCGCCGGCGCGACGCGGAGCGGCGCTCGGCATCGTCGCCGCGACCTGGGGCTTTGCGGCGGTCATCGGTCCGACCATCGGCGGCTTGATCACGCATTATGTTTCGTGGCGCTACATCTTCGTGTTGAATCTTCCGCTGGCGGCGATCGTTTTTGCGATGGCACTCAAAGAAGTTCCGGCCAACGCGCCGCGGCAACGCGGAGCGCTCGACGTTGTGGGGCTCGTGTTGCTCTGCGGCGGCTTACTGGCGCTCATGGACGGACTGATTTCGTCGGAAGTTGTGATGGGACTCGCCGGCGTCGCGCTTCTCGTGGGCTTTGCATTTTGGGAGCGATCGGCGCGTAACCCGATCGTGCCGCTCGAGATTCTGCGCACGCCGCAGCTCGTCAGAACGTACGCGCTGGAGGTCGTCATCGGTATTTTGGAGGGCTCGCTCTTCTTCATACCCGCCGTGCTCGTTGCCGCAGAAGGTCTGTCGGCCGCGGCCGCCGGCTTCGTCGCCGCGCTTGGGGCATTCATGTTCGTCCTAGTCATTCCGGCATCGGGACGGGCGCTCGACCGAATCGGCAGCCGGGACGTGTTGCTTGCCGGTACGATCGTCAGCGAAATCGGCCTTGCGCTCTTCGCGCTCGGTTTCAATTCATTACCGGTGGCAGTGATCGCCATCGTCATAGCGGGGGCTGGGTTTGGCGGACTGCTCGGCGCGCCGACGCGCTATATCGTTACCAACGAAACGCCCCAGCACGCTCGCGCGACCGCGGTGGGCTTGCTGAGCCAAGCCCTGATCGTCGGCCAAATCCTCGGCAGCTCGCTGGCCGGAGGCCTGATGAGCGCGGCGCAAACCGAGTTGGCGGGCTATCGCCACGCGTACTTGGCGTTCTGCGCCGTTGCGTTCGTCGCGCTCCTTCTGGCGGCGTGGTTGAAGCCACGGGATGAAGAACGCCGGCGACCGATCGAGGAAGCCGCGTAACCGCAGCCGTGAACAGCCGCGATCTCGCACGCCGGCGATGGACTTCTTCCGAACGCAGAATCGTTTGGCGCGGGCTCACGGGACGCTTCGCGCTGGCGATCGAGCCGCTGCTCGGGACGATCTTTATGGCGCTGCTGACGTGGGGCATCGTCTACCGCGCGCACCACGTACCGTCAGATGCGACGTTGATCAAGGTCGCATGGATCTTCGCCCTTGGGGCCGTCGTGTTTGCGGGATATTTCATCGCCGTGCTCGTGGCGCCGCTAGTCGCTTACGTCCAAACCTTCGCACCGATTTTCATCGCCGACGGATACGTGCGGTACCGCGAACCCGACGAACGCTCGCGCCCGGACGCGTGCGGCTACGCCGCCGTGCTCCTTGCGGATCGAGCCGTCGCCGGGGAATGGGAGTGGCTCGGCAGTCGCCGCTTATTTAACGCCACGATCCCGGCCCTCGTCGAGTTCTCGCGCTACGGAATCCATAAAATCGACGGTAAGTCGACCGGCTTGCTTCCCGACGAAGAGCTGCCGCTGCTTGCCATCGGCATCGCCACGCGCCACGGGCGACGGGCGGACCTCTAAGGCTTTTGAGCTACGGCGCGGAGTTGTTGAGCGGCACGCGCTCCGTCGTGTTGGCGGGCCAGTGGTGCCCGTATCCCGACATCAGGCAGACCGACGCACCGATCAGGAAGATGATGATCAGCCCCACCGCAGCGACGCGGTAGAGCGATGGCGGTATGCCCTTGCTTTCGGGGACGCTCGTAAAGTCGAGATACTCGTCGTCGCGTACGATCATCGGTTAGGCGCCTTTCGGGGGAGCGAAGCCGATCACGTTGAGGCCGGCGAGCAGGGCG
>JABCZE010000082.1 GCA_013289785.1 Vulcanimicrobiota bacterium
TCACGTTGCGTTTGGATCGCACCGCGCTTCGTCGTCGGCAGCGTGGTCTTTGCAACAGTCGCGGAGGGCTGCACGCCGGCGCTCCAGATGATGGTCTCGGTTTCGATACGGCGGCCGCTCTGCAGAGTAAGTCCGGTCGAGTCTGCGCCGGTGACGCCGTCGCCGGTGACGACTTCAACACCGCGACGCTCCAAAACGCGCCGCGAATACTCACCCATCTTCGCAGGAAGGCCCGCGAGCAGGGTGGGCCCTGCCTCGACCAAAACCATCTTGACCTGCTCCGGTCGCAGGCGCTTGTAAAAGCGCAAGACGCTGCGAAAAAGCTCAACGATCTCACCCGCCGCTTCAACGCCGGTGAAACCGCCGCCGACCACGGCGATCGTAAGGAGGCGCTTGCGCCGCGCTTCGTCGTCGATCGTATCGGCCAACTCTAAGAGCCACACCAAATGATTGCGTAGCGCGTCGGCGTCCTCGAGCGTCTTGAGCGCCCACGCGTGCTCCGCGACGCCGGGCAGCCCGAACGTCGAGGTCGAGGCGCCGAGCGCCAGCACCAGGTGATCGTACGGTTGGACCACGCTCGTGCCGGTGAGAACGTGGTGGTACCTCACCGTGTTCGCCCGGACGTCAATCTCGTCGACGTCGGCCAGAACGAAGCGACTGCGCCGGAGTTGCTCGCGAATCGGCGTGACGACGTGACGGACTTCGAGCTCGCCGGATGTCACCTCGGGCAGCATCGGCGTGAAGAGCGTGTAGTTCTCGCGGCTCAGCACGACGATCTCGGCTTCCTCCGGCCGCAGCCGGCGCTCGAGCCGGCGGGCTACCGCCATTCCGGCGAAGCCTCCGCCAAGGATTACGATGACCGGCACGAGTCGCGGTTGAAGACCACCGAGTGGATTACCTTCCGCCTCCTACGCAACCGCCGTCCGGCGAAGCGCCCGAAGACCCCAAGCCGGTCCAGCGGCGTAACCGGGGCATCGGCGCGATCCTTGCGGCGATGGTCGCGCTCCTCGCCAAGTTCAAGCTTCTCTTGCTGCTTGGCGCCAAGCTCTTTGCGATCAGCTGGAGCTTCCTGCTGTCGCTGTGGATCTATGTCGTTATCTTCGGGTGGAAGCTCGCCGTCGTCGTCATGCTGCTCTTGCTGGCGCACGAACTCGGGCACTACTTTGCCTTCCGCGCATATGGCTTGCCGGCACGCCTACCGGCGTTCGTCCCCCTCTTGGGCGCATTTACCGCAGGGGCGGCGCCGGACGATTTGGAGCAGGATGCCTACATCGCGCTTGCGGGGCCGCTCACCGGGCTCGGGCTCGCCGCGGCCTGTTACGCGATCGGCGACGTGACGCAGGATCGCTTCTGGTTTGCCTGCGCCGATCTTTCGGCTTTCTTGAATCTTTTCAACATGCTTCCGGTGCCGCCGTTTGACGGCGGCCGAATCATCGGCGCCGTCTGGCCACCGCTGTGGGTCGCCGGATTCGTTCTCTTCATTGCCTTAGCAATTTTCTGGCACATTCCGCTGCTCTTCATTATCATCATCGGCGTCCTCGGAGTTCCGTCGATCCTTTCAGCTTGGCGCGGGCACGTGGATCCGCGCGCTGCGAACATGACCTTCGGTGCGCGGGGACGTGTGAGCATCTGGTATCTCGCGACGGTGCTCGGGCTGCTGGTCGTCATGTCGCAATCGCACGCGATCGCGACCCCCGGCTCGGCAAGCGGCTTTCACTGGTGAATCGCGCGTGGCCGCTCGCGCTGGCGTACGCGGCCATCGCGATCGCGCTCTTCGCCGCGCGCCCGTTGCCCACGCCGGGACCGTCCTTGCGCGATTTCGAGGCCTATTGGTCGGCCGGATCGGAGTGGAACGTTGGTGCCGATCCGTATTCGAAAGCGATCTGGCGCGCCGAGCGCACCGTCCCGGGCGTTAACGCGCATCGCGACGAGCTCTTGCCGTTCATCAATCCGCCGCCGGCGCTGCTGCTCTGGAGCGCCTTCGCGCGACTGCCCTATCGGGCAGCGGCTGTGCTCTGGCTGATTCTGCTTATCGGCGCACTTCTCGCGCTGATCGCCACGGTGCTTCGCGCCAGCGGCGCGCCTACGACTGCGTTGCTATTTTTTTCGGCGCTAGCGCTGGCGATTGCATTTGGGCCGATCACGAGCGATCTCGCGCTCGGACAGGTCGCATTGCCCGCATTTCTGGGCGCAACGCTGCTCGTGATTCTCGCCGATCGTTCCATGCCGCTGGCCGCCGCCGCAGCGACGCTGGCACTTGCCACACCCAACGCCGCGCTGGGTTTGGCGTCGCAGTTCGATCGCAAGCGCGCGCTACTCTCAATCATAACCGCGACCGCGGTTACGTACGCCTTAGGCGTCGCGGCGGCCGGCTGGAGGTGGCCGGCTACCTATGCCGCCAACGCCGCCGCTCACGCCGCGGCCGAACGATTCGTGACGATCCAGCTAACGCCGGCCGCAATCGCGTATGGTTTCGGCGCAACGCAACGCGCTTCGCAAGCGATCGGCGCGGCAACGGCGACCCTTGCGGTTACCGCCGCGTTGCTTCTGGCGATGCGCGTCCGCGAACCGTTCGCTCGATTTGCGGCGTGGTCGGTTCTGGTGCCGTTTGCCGGGGTCTTCTTGCACGAGCACGACCTCCTGATCGCCTATCCCGCCGCGCTGTGGTGCGCGCTGCACACGCGCAGCGCGGTGCGGACGCTTGCACTCGGTGGCGCGCTGCTCGTCTCCATCGATTGGCTCGGTTTGGCGCAGCGTCCGACCGGCATCGCGCAAAGCGCGCTGCTGGCCATCGCAACGCTAGCGGCCTTCATCGTCCTGGGGAAAGCCGTCGAAACTCGCCGGGCTTGGCGCGCGGCACTGCCCATCGCGGCGCTCTTTACCGCCGCGGCGCTGCTTGCCGCGCACCATCCATTGCCGGTTTGGCCCGACTCGCTGCAGGCTTTCCACGCGAACTCCAACGCGCCGATTGCCGAAGTTTGGCTTGCCGAACAGCGCGCCGCCGGTCTGCTCGCCGTCGAGCCCGCGTGGGCGTTCTTGCGCGCGCTCCCGTTGCTAGGCTGCGCGCTCCTCGCCTGCGCTATATATCGACATTACTCATATCGTCAAACGGCGTCCACGCACCCGGCTTCCAGCCCGTGAGATTCTTGTTATACGAGTTTCCGGCTTTCCAAACGTAGAGCACGATGTTCGGCACGTTGGCAGAAATGATCTTCTCTTCTTGTTCGAGGATCTTGCGATGCGCCTCGATATTGTAAGTAACCTTAAACTGCTCTAAGAGCGTGTCGAGCTGCTTGTTGCAAAAGCGCGTGACGTTTTGCCCGTTGGGCGGAATCTGGTTGCATTCCCAAATGTTTGAGATTTCGCCGATCGGATCGGTTTGCCAAGCGAACATCGTCATGTCCCACTTGCCGCCGTACACGATGCCGTTATCTTGGTAGGCCGCAAAGTACATGGCCGGCGCATACTGTCGCGTTTGAATCTCGATCCCGACGGCCTTGAGCTCCGCTCTGAGAAATTCGACCGTTGCGTCCGCCGCCGACGAGCCGGTGTAATAAGGAAACTGAAGGGATAACCGCTGCCCGTTCTTGACTCGAATGCCATCCGGTCCAGCGCGCCAGCCCGCCGACTCCAAGAGCCGTTTTGCCTTAACCGGATCGTAGGAGACGAACGGAATGGTCGGCGCGATCGGGACGTTCGGCGACACCGTGCTTTCTTGGATGATGCCGTATCCGCGGACCACTTTTGCTACTAGCGACCGGCGGTCGACGGCATAGCGAATCGCTTCACGAACTCGAACGTCGCTGACGAGCGGCCGCGTAACGTTGAAGTCGAGGTGGGAGTACCACGGCGTAACGATGACGTCGGTCCGGAAGTTGGAGATCCCAAGAAGCCGCGTGATGAAGGATGCGGGCGCCTGCGGCCACATATCCACGTCGCCGGTTTGCATCGACGTTACGAGCGTGTCGCGCGACGGGATGAACTTATACGTTATCCGCTTGAGCTTCGGCATGCCGCGGAAATAGTACGGGTTCGGCTCCAGATCGACGCCCTCGCCGCGGTGCCAAACGACGACGCGAAACGGACCGATTCCCACGGGTTTGGAGTTGTACGCGGCGTGATTGATGTTCGGCAGGTTGCCCAAGATGTGTTTGGGCAGCACCGTCGGGTTCGCACCCGCGCTACCGAAGAACGTCGGCTCGTACGACGCGTACGGATGCCGCAGATGGTAGACGACGGTATATTTGTCCGGCTCGTCCATCTTGGTGATGAGGTTCCAACCGTCGCGCCCGACTTCGTTGTTGGCCGGATTGAGCACGACGTGGGTGGAGAAAATGACGTCGTCGGCATTAAACGGCGCGCCGTCCGACCAGCGCACGCCCTTGCGAAGGTGCCAGGTGATGGTATCGCCGTCTTTGCTGATGCCGCCGTTCGCCTGGGTCGGGACGACGGTCAGCAGCTCCGGATACGGCTGGTTCTGCGCGTCGTACTTCACGAGATAGGCTTGCGTCATCTGCGAAATGTAGCCGATAGGCGCCTCGGTGAAGAGATGCGGGTTGAGCGTGTTAATGTCGCCGCTTCCATCCGCGATTCGCAAATAGTGGGGGTTTTGATCCTGCCCCGCTTTGGTGCACGAACAGAGTATGGCGGCCGCGACGATCGCCGCCGCATAGCGAGAAATCCTCAACATGCCTTGTGCTCCTTAGATCGAGTAGTTCCAGGGATCCCAAAATGCCGAGATGACGGGGGAAGGATCGAAACCCTTCAAATCGCTGTTGTAAACGAACGGGACTCGAGCGAAGTCGATGATGATGGTCGGAACGTCCTTGGTGAGTTGCTGTTGGACGATAACGTAATCCCGCTTCCGCCGGGCCTGATCGATCGTCGAGAGCGCATCGTTCATCGCCGCCGTCGCGACCGGATTATCCCAGAACATTGCATTCTGCCCGTGCGGCGCCATGTTCTGGGACGAGTAAATCGCGCTGTCGTCGGGGTCGGCCGCGCCATACCATGAAAAGGACGCGACGTCGTAGTGGCCTCCTTGCAGAATCCCATTGGAGGAGTTATCGAAGAACTCACTCGTAGGGTAGTTCTTGATGTCGGCCTGCACGCCGACGTCGCGCCACTCGCGCTGCAAGAAGGTTTGCATTTCTTTTCCGAAGTTGGATTCGGTTTGCGTGCTAAACGTGATCTCCAATCGTTGGCCGTTCTTGACGCGAACGCCGTCGGGCCCCACCTTCCAGCCGTCTGCGTCGAGCGTCGCGCGAGCCTTCTGTGGATCGTAGGGGTGATGCGTGATGTCCTTCGTGAAAGCCCACGAGAGCACCGGGCTTTGATCCGTCTCGGCGGCTCTCGCCGATCCGTGGCTGAGTTTGCTTATGATCTGCGCGCGGTCGGTGGCGTAGGCCAGCGCGATGCGAACGTTGCGGTCGCTTACGATCGGGTGGCGCAGATTGAAATCCACGTGAGAAAAGAGAAACGAATCCACCCGTATGGCGACCAGTCCGTTTGCGGGGTCGCCGGCCAGCGACGCGTATTGCGGCCACTTCATTGCCGACCCGACCGCGAGCATGTCGATCTCGTGGGTCCGGAGCTGCGTCTCTTCGGTGTTTTCGTCGGGTAGAATCTTGTAGATCACTTCGTTGAGCTTGGGCTTACCGAGATAGAAATCCGGGTTGGCCACCATGCGAACGTCTTGGCCACGGTTCCACGCGACGACCTTGAACGGGCCGCTTCCGACCGGCAGCGCGTTATAGGGGGCGGTGTTAAACGAGCCCTTGTCGTCGTTGTATTTCGCTAAGAGATGCGCGGGCAGGATCGGCGCGTTCCCGTTCACGCCCCAAAGCTGTTGTAGATACGGCGCATAGAGTTTCTTCATGTGGATCACGGCGACGAGCGGATTCGAGCAGTCGATGCTGCCGATGTTCTTGTAGCCGTCGGTCGTCACCACGTTGTTATGCGGATTCATCACGACTTGCCAGGTGAATTTGAGATCGTCGCAGGTCAGCGCAGCGCCGTCTTGCCACTTGATGTTGGGACGCAGCTTGTACGTCAGGCGCAAGCCGTCTTTGCTGACGTCGCCGTTGGCAATGGTAGGGATTTCGCGCAGCGCATCCGGCACCGGATGACCCTTGGCGTCGTAGCGGATCGCCCAGGAGAAGATGAACATCGCGAGGTCGAGCGTGGGTGAACCGGAATCCAAGATGGCGTTGAGCCCCTTGGGGTCGGACGCTTCGGACCAGCGAAAGACTCCGGGCTGGGTCCATGGATGGCGGCCCGAAGCAGGACCACCCGAACCAGAGACCTTCGTACAGCCGGCCAATGCAACCGCGGCCAAGAGCACGCTGAGGAACGACACGATCCTAACGCTCATACGAAGCCCAGTTCTTCATCCGGCCCCGCAAGCATTGCTTCGGGGTCGATACCGCGCTGCGAGCAAAAGTCGCGATAGGCACTCGGAGCGATTTCCGACGGTTTGATCTCGCTTCGGCCGCCCCAGAATACGTTGGTGTAAGAGAACTCGACTCCGGCCTCGAGCAGATGCTCGTCGATCGCCGCTTTATGGGCGAGCACGACCGGCTTCTCCATCCCGTGCGCGACCGCCATCACGTTGACCCCGTGGAACTCAGGGCCACCCTCCCGCCAATAGGCGTGGGTAATGACGTAATGCCGCCCCACCTCGCGACCGGCGGGAACTTCCGAGCCAGGCGGCACGGCCCAGTGAAACAGCGCGTTGTACCGGGTCACGCGTTCGTTCCCGGCCGTCGCTTTGACGTGCTCCAGAAAGGTTGAGAAGCGTCCGATCACGCCAAGCTCCTGGAGCGCTCGCGCGACGTCGACGAACGCCGGGAGGTCGAGCCCAGCCTCGCGAGCGCGAGCCGTCCAAAGATCGCGCACGAGTTCGCCGGGGGCAAACTCTCGCTTGAGGGCAATCAGCACGCGCCATTGCATTCCGGCTAGCTGGACGATCGTGG
>JABCZE010000083.1 GCA_013289785.1 Vulcanimicrobiota bacterium
GCGGCGCGCTCCTGGCCGAGATTTCGACGCCGCTCCGCTCCGTGGTCGCCGAAACCGATCCCCGCGAGGCACGTCTTATTGAAGGCAAGATCCACAACCTGTACCTGGCGCTTCACCGGATCGACGGCGTCGTCGTCCCCGCCGGCAGTGTCTTCAGCTTTTGGCGACAGCTCGGTCGCGCCACCCGCCGCGCCGGATACGTAGAAGGGCGCGAGCTGCGCGAAGGCTGCATCATCCCTACGGTCGGCGGCGGTCTTTGCCAACTCTCGAACGCGTTGTATGCAGCGGCGCTCGATTCTGGTTGCGAAATCGTCGAACGCCACGCGCATTCGCATTTCGTGCCCGGCTCGATGACCGAGCGCGGCCGCGATGCGACGGTCTTTTGGAATTACGTCGATCTGCGCTTTCGTGCAAGGCAGGAGCTCACGCTCCGCTGCCGTCTCCACGACGATCGCCTGATCGTGCAACTTTTTGCGCCGGTGACTGCGGCCGTTCCCCAGCCTTTGCGATCCGTTCTCGACGTCGGCGTCGCAATCGCGCCGCCGTCGTGCATCAGCTGCGATCGAGTCGCGTGCTCGCGACATCGTAAAATACACGGCGTAGATTCTGCACCGGCGGCAGCATTCTTACTCGACGGCTATTGGCCTGAATACGATGCGTTCGTCGCCACGCAAGCAACGGCACGCGACGTGGCGTTCGTTCCGCTCGACGGAAAACGTTTTGGTCTCCCCCAATACGCGTGGGGGCTCGCGGGATTCGGCAGCGTGAAGCAGGCGCCGCTGGAAACGCTCGTCCGCGCGGGGCGCTCGCGCCGCCTTGCGTCGCACGGGGCGGCGCGTCAACGAGCGATGCTGCTCGATGCCGAACGACTCGCTCGTCGATTTACACGCCATTTGCCATCGCGCATCGAGCACGTCGTCGTCATGCAGAGCCTGCTGCCGTACCTGTGGCGCACGGGTTACCTCGCCGGGTGCACCTTCGACGTACTGATGACGTCATTGCCAATGAATGCGCTGCACGAGGTGCTCGACGATGCGGCGCGCCGGCATCCGGATAGTCCGACGCTCTCGGACTTCCGTGCTCCCCGCGAAATCGTCGAAGCCGAACGTGAGGCGCTCGACCGCGCCCGTCGCGTCGTTACCCCGCACCGCGACATCGCGCGCCGGTTCGGCGCGCGCGCCATGCTGCTGCCGTGGGTCGTTCCAACGGTGCCTCCATACCATGCGCCTACCTCTAAGACTGTGCTCTTTGCGGGCGCGACCCTAGGGCGCAGCGGTGCGTATGAAATGCGCGAGGCGCTGCGGCGAACCGGCACCTCGCTCGTCGTCATCGGCGATCGCGACGCCGAAAGACCCGATTTTTGGCGCGGACTCGACGTGACGCGCGTGGCGACTTTTCGTCGAGGGCTCGAGCTGGCGCGCGTCGTCGCCCTGCCCGCGTTTGTAGAACACCGCCCGCGCCAGCTTTTGCACGCGCTCGCCGCCGGCGCCCGCGTCGTCGCAACCGCAAGTTGCGGACTGCCGCCGGCAAGCAATCTCGCGATCGTGCCCGCCGGGAACGCAGATGCGCTGGCAGAGGCAATTCTCTAGGCCTTCCTACCTTAAAGGGGCGAAGGTTGGCGTCGGAAGAATGCCTAGCAGCCATGCTTAAGCCCGCATCGTTGTCTCGCGGCGATGTACAAAAGGTAATCGCTCGGACGAGCGGTGGGGTGTATCCGCTCTGCAAATCATGAAGGAGCGTTCGGCGTAATGCGTCCGAGTCTCGCGCAGCTCGTCATCTATTTTCTCAAACTCGGGGCTACGGGGTTCGGCGGACCCGTCGCGCTGGCAAACTATATGCGGACCGATCTGTTCGAGCGCCGCAAGTGGTTCACAGAAGACGAATACGAACAGGGGCTGGCGATTGCGACCGCGCTTCCCGGGCCGATGGCATACAAGCTCGCTATCTATTGCGGGTACATCGCGCACGGCATATTGGGCGGCGTCGCGATCGGCCTCGCCTTCGCGATCGCGCCGTTCGTCTTGGTCGTGCTCGCCGCGTTCGCATATACACGCTACGCTGCCTCAGATATGGTCCGCGGCCTGTTCTACGGCGTCGGTCCGGTCGTCGTCGCCCTGATCCTAAACGCCTCGCTGGATCTCGGAGTGAAAACCCTCAAACGGGAAGTGCCGGCCTGGATCGTCGCAGTCGTCGCGCTCGCAGCGACGATCGCTCTGCAGCGTGAACTAACGATCGTTTTCGTCGTTGCCGGTGTGCTCGGAATCTTTCTTTTCGCTCCTCAGCCGAAACCGGCGCCTGCAGCCCCGGCCGCCGTGCCACCTTCCCAGAAGGTCTCGGCCAACGCCCTCCCGCTTCTTGCCGCCGCCTTACCCGCGGCGGTGAACGGCATGGCATGGCAGCTCTTCGCGTTCTTTTTTAAGACCGGCCTGCTCGTCTTCGGAAGCGGTCTCGTGATCGTGTCGTTCGTCAAGGCATATGTCGTCGATCAATACCACTGGCTAGACAATCGAACGTTTCTTGACGCCGTGGCGATCGGCATGATCTCACCCGGGCCCGTCGTCATCACTGCAACGTTCGTCGGGTACATGGTGGGCGGTTTCTCAGGCGCTGTGGCGGCGACCGTCGGCATCTTCCTACCATCGATCGTCCTGACCATCGCAGGCACCCCGATCTTGATGCGCTATCGCAGTAACCGCCGTGTCATGGGCTTCGTTCGAGGCGTCACCGTTGCCGTTGTGGGAGTTCTCGCCGGCACTACGTATCTCGTCGGCCGTCCCGTGATCGGCGATCTGCTTACCGTTACGCTGTTGGTCGCAGCGATCGTCGCGACTCGAGTGGCGAAGAAGATTCCCGACCAAGTGCTGGTTGTCGGCGGCGCGATCGTGGGACTCATCGCGTATCCCCTGCTCCGGCCGACCTGGATTCAATAGGAAGCAACAAAGCGCTGCAACGCTGGACGCGACCCAACGGCTCGAACGTATATTCGAAGTCACAAAGTTTTATGTCAACCGTTATAAGCAATGTCCGATGCTTGGTACGTGTGCATCGCTCTACGACCCTGCCGTTCGACTGTCCGTTGCGCGGACACGATTCACGAATCGCGGGCACGGCGAACGTCTTCCCAATTACCTTTATTACTACTTCGCCAAGGAGACTCATCGCATGCGTTCATTTACCACGGCGATCTGCACGGCGATCGCCATCGGCCTCCTCGCCGGTTGCACGGGCAACACGGCGTCTAACGGCACGTCGCCGTTAGGTCTCAACCCACAAGTGGAACCGCTCCCATAAGCGTTTTTGACGACGTCGCGCCACCGCGCGCCGTCTCGGTCATCCATTCACTGATGCTGCCGGGTAAAAATTCGAACCTGCCCAAGAAGGGCACCTACGTCAGCGAATTCGACACATCATCCGTTCTCGGCTATGACGCCAACAATAAGGGAAGTCAGGGGCCAATCTGCGCGGTTCGATCTTCGATCCGTATGGGCAGCCATCGGACGCCACAAGCCCGAATGCAGTAACCGGCAGATCGCTCTGGGCAATCTCGTAGGCAACGCTTCAACTGGCGGAAGCCTTTCAATCTGCACGTTCAAGGGCGGCTGCACCGTGAATCTCACGAACAGCTCCTACTTCCACGTGGGCGGCGTTGCAATGTCGAACGCCGGCGACTGTTGGATCGACGTAAAGACCAGCGCCTCGGGCGGTGCAGAGCTGGTCTACTACAAGGGTTGCGCCGGCAACGGCGCCATCGCCTCGGGCTTTAAACAAACGTACTACGGCGGCATGGACATCGACAAGAGCGGTAATCTGGTGATTATCGATGACGAGGCCGAGGACGTTTACATTTATAGCGGCTGCGCTCCGGCGTGCACGGTCGTCGGCGGCCCGTTCGCCCTTAAAGGCGAAAGCTTCTGGGGGAAACTCAATTTCGCGAATAATCAGTTTACGGCGGTGGACCGGACCGACGGTTTGGTCGACGTCTACTCATACAGCACCAAGAACATTAGCCTCATATACAGCTATAGCAGCGGTCTCTCGGCAAGCTTACTTCCCAACGGTGTCGCAGTGAATCCGCGTTCAAAACAATAGTACGATTAGCGAACGAATCGTCTAGCGTACGACGCTGCGGAACAGGGTGGACCGCCCCTGTTCCGCAACGCGTTGCTAGAGTGAATTCCGACGGGTTGAGCTTGGGGCGCGAAGGCCTGCGGGCAAGGCGCGCGCAAATGTACGCTCGCCGTGGAGTTGTTGCGGTTTTCCGATCTCGAATGTCACTATGGGGCGCGCGAAGTATTCTCGAGCCTTAGTGGAGCTTTCAACGACGGCGAACGCATCGGCCTCGTAGGGCCCAACGGCGCGGGGAAGTCGTCGCTCTTGCGTCTTCTCGCCGGCGTCGACCCGCCATTCGGCGGTACCGTCGTCCGGGCGAAAGGCCTCAAGCTCGGGTATCTCGCTCAGGGCGTTGCCGACGAAACCGAGTCGACGCTCCAGGACCTCGTCGACGCTGCGCTGGCTAAAGCGACGCACGAAGAGTGGGGCGTGCGCAACAAAGCGCTGCGCACCATGCTCTCCGCGTTCGGCTTCGGTCCAACGGAATACGATCGTCCGCTACGCTCGTTTTCGGGCGGCCAGCGGGCGAAAGTTGCGTTAACGCACGTGCTGATCGACGAGCCCGACTATCTGATTCTCGACGAACCGACCAACCATCTCGACGTTGCGACGATCCGCTGGCTCGAATCGTTCGTGTCCAACGATCCCCGCGGGTATATCGTCGTTTCGCACGACCGCTACTTTCTCGACCGGATAGCTACGCGCATCTGGGAGATCGAGCGAGGGCGCTTCCACGCTTACGCACCCCAACGGCCCGCATACACAGCGTACGTCGCGGCGAAAGAAGCGCGGCTCGACGCGGAGCGGCGCGAATACGAAACCTTCGTTGTCGAACGCGACAAGCGGCGCAGAACGATCGCCGGCCTGCGAGCGACGCACACCTCCTCGGATTACAGCCAAGTCCGCAGTCGCGAGAAACAGCTGGCGCGCATCGAAGCGACAACCGGAACGCCGCCTCCGGCGGCTGCGGAACGCCGAATCTCCGTCCGCCTGCGTCCGTCGCGGCGCGCCGGCACCGGGTTCGCCTTCGAAATCCGCGGCTTGAGCAAAGCGTACGATCAACAACTCTTCAGCCGGCTGGCGATCGACGTCGGGCGCGGCGAGCGCCTCGGCATCGTCGGTCCAAACGGCTCCGGAAAGTCGACGCTTCTGAAGATACTCACCGGCGCAACGCAAGCGGATTGCGGATCGGTTGTCTTCAATCCCGCGTCGCAGGTCGCGTACTTTGCCCAGAATTCGCACGATCAACTCGACGTCGAGGAGAGCGCGCTCGCAGCCGTGCTGGACGGCGCCGTGCTGACCCCGCAGGAGGCGCGTGGACTACTCGGCCGCATGCGTATCAGCGGCGACGCCGCCGACAAAGCCGTGCGCGATTTTTCCGGCGGCGAGCGGCGCCGTATCATGCTGGCACGACTGATGGCGCGCGCGGCCGACATCTTGCTGCTCGACGAGCCGACCAACGATCTCGATATCGACAGCCGCGAAGCGCTCGAAAGCGTCTTATGCGACTACGAGGGAACGATCGTCGTCGTCGCGCACGATCGCTATCTTCTGTCGCGCCTGTGCGATCAGGTATTGTGGCTTGAACGGGGCGCTTGGGGACTCGCCGACGGCGGTTACGACGAGTACGAGGCGGCCCAGCGCGAACGCGACAAAGCGGCGATTGATCGCGCGGTCGAAGAGTCGACCGTGCGTGCCAAGGCGTCGCGTCAAACGCCGTTGCGCGTACGCTCGCAACTCAAGGGGCAGATCGAGCGAATCGAGCGAGAAATCGAGACCCTCGATGCGCGCGCCAGCGAGATCGAGCTTCTCTTCGAGTCGCCCGACATCTACACCGACGCGGCCGAATCCTTGGCGTTGAGCGAAGAACTCGCGGGACTGAAAATGCGCAGCCGGGAGCGCGTCACCCAATGGGAAGCCTTGCTACATCAACTCGAAGAAGCGACCCCGATTGTGTCCAGCTGAGAATTAATCGCTTTGACGGCCGCCTCAATTGACGCTCCGCTGCCGGAGTCGGCAGCAGCGGCTTTGTTGAGTTGGTTTTGCCAATCGAGGAGTGCGGGCTTGCCACCTTCCGTGGCTCGCTCCATCCACGTGTCGCTGGTCCTTACCTTGCGGCAATCGCTCTGTTTGGCCCATTCCCCACCGATCCGACGCCCGAGCGAGGTAAGCTGAGCGGCCACCGCAGTGTTTGTGCTTGGGTCGGTGACGTGCACGAGGATCTTTTGGCTATCCGGGAACCAGCCATCGTACTCCCGCGCGCCAAAGTAAAACGCGTGTACCTGCCCCCAATACTTGTTCCAACTCTGCCACTCCCCCTCACATTCGTCTGCCTGCCAAACCGCATGGAAGGAGTCTTTCCATGAATCGACGGTCGCGGCATCGTCGGCGAGACAGCAGCCTCGTACGATTAGAAAAATCGCGAATGCAACTGGTAGTGCGCGCAATATTTGCGGCGTTCCGTATCGTGAAATAGCCATCGGGCGCGCTTCTGCGCCTGCGTCCGCTTTCCCTCACGAGCCCTTTTGCTGACGGCGGCCTTTATGCGTTAACTGGCATTTTTAGGATTGCCGAGGCAAAGTCATCGACGTTGGTTTCAAGAGCAAAGTGGCCGGTGTCCAAGAATCGGACGTCCGCATCGGGGACGTCACGCTTGAACGCCTCGGCGCCTGGCGGAATGAAGAAGCCGTCGTTCTTTCCCCACATGGCGAGCAGTGGAGGCCGGTGTGTTCGGAGGTATTGCTGATACAAGGGGTAGCGTTCGATATTCGATTTATAGTCGAGCTTGAGATCGGCCTGAAGATCCATCATTCCCGGGCGAGCAAGTAGAGCGGCATCGAGC
>JABCZE010000084.1 GCA_013289785.1 Vulcanimicrobiota bacterium
TACTCCGCTCAGGATGACATTACTCCGCTCAGGATGACATTACTCCGCTCAGATGACACGGCAGGGCGAGGTCAGGGTGACACTGGGGTGGCTTGGAACGCGGGTTGGGAACTGCTGCACGAGCCGCTGACCAGGACGCACGCGCCCCCGGCGATGACGCCTTTGTCGTTGATGTCATTCGCGAACAAGAGATACAGCGCAGGGCTGGACCCAACCAGCGCGTTCAAGTCGGTCATCTTGCCGTTTGCGTAGATGAAGGCGCGCGAGGTGGAGAAGCTGACGCCGTACGAAACGCCGACGATTGCGCCCGAGTCGTTGATGCCGAGCGCTTCGCTGTACGCGTCGCCGTACAGCGTGCCGAGGTCTTGCATGCCGTGGCTGCGGGTCCACAGGAAGGCGTGGAAGTTGGGGTTGCCCGACGAATCGCCCGAGAGATCGGAGAAGCCGACGACGTCGCCACGCGCATTGATCGCCATCGGCGTATTCCAAGCGGTGCCGCCGAGGTTGCCGAGATCGACGGTACGGCCGTGTTCCCACATGACGGCGTGGTGCGCCGTGAATCTTCCGACGGCTTGGTCGCAGCGGCCGGAGATTCCGACGACTTGGCCTGCGTCGTTGATTTCGGTGGCGGCGCCGTCTTTATCGCCGCGGTAAGGCGCGAGTCCCTCGATCTTCCGGCCGCCGCTGAGTTGGTAAATGACGGCTTCGAAGCCGAGGACTTGCGGCGGCGTGCAGGTGGAATCGTGGTTGCGGGTTTCCGCCCAGCCGACGATTTGGCCGCGGTCGTTGGCGCCGGTGGCAAAGCCGTTGTTGCCGCCCAGTGTTGGGAGCTGGGTCATATGGTGATTTTGCCATGCGAAGCCGCGGCAGATATGACCGCTGGGCGGTTGCGGGAAGAAGCCTTCCGCGCACGACCAAGTCTCGCCGAGTTTTTGCGCTTCGTTGGTTTCGGAGATGCCGGCGATGAGGCCGCGATCGTTGCTCACGGGCCATTCGACGGCGCTGTTCGGGCCGCCGAGCGTTCCGAGGTCGGTCGGCGCGCCGCCGTTTTCCCAAAGCGCGGCGTGAATATAAGAGCTCGAGCTTAAACTCGAGAGGCCGCTCGCCCAGTTACGGTTGTTGATGCTGTTCGCACCGGCCGACGCGCCGCCAAGTGTGGCGAGGCTGACGACGGTGTACTGCGCCGAGGTCGCGGTTCGAACGGTAGGCGATTTGATTTGCGGGGTCGAGCTGCCGCCGGATGTCGAGCAGGCGGTGAGCGTGAGGGCGAGCAGCGAGCGAATGATGCGTTGATTCATGCGGGCCTCCATGGCGTGGCGTTTCATGGAAGCGTATCAACGACGGGCACCATCGTCGCTCACAATCAGACGGCGGAATGTACGATTGGACGGTCGCGCTGGAAAGAAAAAAGGGGCCGGTGCGGGCCGGTCCCTTTTTAGCTTAGGCGGTGCCGATTAGCACCAGCGGCCGTCGGTCCAGTACCACCCGCGGTTGGCGGTATGGCGCCAGTGGCCGCCACACCAACTGCCGGCGTGTTGAACGTAACGGCCGTGAACCCAAACGTATTTGCCGCCGTACCAACGGTAGTAGCCGCCGACCCAGACGTAACCGGGATGGGGCCGCGCGGGGACGGTTTCATAGACGGCAGCCGGCGGCGCAAGTTGCACGTAGACGTAGTCTGCGGGCGCCGGCAGCGCAGTGAGGGCGAATCCCAGACCCATTACCATCGCTATGAAGAGCTTTTTCGTCAACTGGAGATCCTTTCAGGTATGAAGCGGTAGCTTTCCAAAACACTTCTACCATGACGGAGTTCCCCTTAAACGCCCGCGCAGGACGCTTCGTCCTTCGACTTCGCTCAGGATGACATTACTGCGCTCAGTGCAGGCTACGGCTGACGCTTACTCACCGTTGTACGCCCCGATTGCTAGCGCAGGAAGGCTACCAGTAGAAGCGCGACGATGTTGAGCACTTTGATCATCGGGTTGATCGCGGGACCGGCCGTGTCTTTGTAGGGATCGCCGACGGTGTCGCCGGTGACGGCCGCTTGGTGCGCGATCGAGCCCTTACCGCCGTAGTTCCCATCTTCGATGAACTTCTTGGCGTTGTCCCAGGCGCCGCCGCCCGACGTGAACGAGATCGCGACGAAGAAGCCGGTGATGATCGAACCTACGAGAATGCCGCCCATCATCTGGGCACCGGTATCGCCGGGCAAGATATTAAAGTACGAGAGCAGCACCACGACGACCGGAACGCCGACGGGAATCAGCGCCGGGACGATCATTTCGCGCAGTGCGGCGCGCGTGACGATGTCGACGGTCGTGCCGTAGTTCGGTCGCGCCGTGCCCGCCATGATGCCCGGATTCTCGCGAAACTGCCGGCGCACGTCTTCGACGACCGCACCGGCGGCGCGGCCGACGGCTTCCATCGAGAGCGACGCAAACAGATACGGCAGTAGACCGCCGATGAAGAGGCCGGCGAGCACGTACGGATTTCCGACCGCGAAGAGATTGCGCACGCCTTCGATGCACTGCATCGTCCCGCCGGCGCCGCATCGGTGGTTGGTGAGCTGTTGGAGGAACGAGGCGAAGAGCACGAGGGCCGCAAGCGCCGCCGAACCGATTGCGTAGCCTTTGGTGACGGCCTTGGTCGTATTGCCGACGGCGTCGAGCGGATCGGTGACGTTACGAACGTCTTCGGGCATATCGGCCATCTCGGCGATGCCGCCGGCGTTATCGGTGATCGGGCCGAAGGAGTCGATCGCCACCACGATTCCCGCGAGCGAGAGCATCGCCATAACGGCGATGCCGACGCCGTAAACGCCGTCGAGGCCAAAGCTGATCAGTAAGCCGACCACAATCACGAGGGCCGGCAGTGCCGTGGCCTGCATCGAGACCGCAAGGCCGGCGATGATGTTGGTCGCGTGGCCGGTAACCGATGCTCGCGCGATGCGCTGTACCGGCGGGAACTGCGAGCCGGTGTAATACTCGGTGATAACCGTGATTAGACCGGTAATCACGACGCCGATGATGGCGCATATGAAGATTCCCGTTCCATTCACGAGGCTTTGATTGGCGAAAACCTGCTGCGTTACGAAGTAGAAGCCCACGAGGGCCAAGACCCCGGTAACGGCCATGCCGCGATAGAGCGCGGACATAATCTTATTGCGTTGCACGCCGCCGACACCGACGAACAGCGCGCCGATGATCGAGGCGACGATCGAGACGGCTCCGAGCAGCAGCGGGAAGGTCGTCGCGCCGGGCAGCTTGTCACCGAAGAGGAGGTTGCCCAACAGCATTGCCGCGACGGTCGTCACGCAGTAGGTCTCGAAAAGGTCAGCGGCCATGCCGGCGCAATCGCCGACGTTGTCGCCCACGTTATCGGCAATCACCGCCGGATTGCGCGGGTCGTCTTCGGGAATGCCCGCTTCGACTTTGCCGACGAGGTCGGCGCCGACGTCGGCGGCCTTCGTATAGATACCGCCGCCGAGACGTGCGAAGACCGAGATCAGCGAGCAACCGAATGCAAGCCCGACCATCGCATTGAGCGAGGTCGCAGCATCGCCGCCGTTGACGTTCATCAGGATGGCATAGTAGCCGGAGACCGCGAGCAGGCCCAGACCGACGACGAGCATGCCGGTAACCGTGCCGCCGCGGAATGCGACGTTCAGCGCGGGGCCGAGGCCGCCGCGGGCCGCCTCGGCCGTGCGGACGTTGGCTCGGACCGAGACGATCATGCCGATGAAGCCGGCGGCGCCCGAAAGAATGGCGCCGATCAAGAAACCGATCGCCGCTTCCCTGCCGAGGGTCGGGGCGAAGAAAATGACGATGGCCAGCACGATGGCGACGATGCCGATCGTCCGGTATTGGCGCTGCAGGAAGGCCATAGCGCCCTCCTGGATGGCGGCGGCGATCTCCCGCATCCGCTGATTGCCGGCGGGCTGAGCCAACACCCAAAAGGTCAGCGCGACTCCGTAGAGCACCGCCAGGACACCACCTATTAGGCCGGCCGAAATCGCTGTCTGTGCGGTCATCCTTATCCTTCAGTTAAGCAAAAATACTGGCCCCGCAGGGCCGACCGGCTTGGCTACTCCGGCGGGACGCGCAAGTCCTACGAGGCCCCGTCGAGCCCGGCCCCGCGAGGACTCCAGCGCCAGCCGGGGTATTGCCGAAGGAAAGACGTGAGCAAACCGGCGCGCGCACCCGCCAACCGCCGCTATTCCATCGGCGGTAGTCTCCTTACGCGCGAGGAGGTCGTTCATAAGTATCTGCACCTCGTCAAATATGTCGCGGGCCGGATGTCCATGCACCTGCCGTCCAGCGTCGATATCAACGATCTGATCAACGACGGCGTCTTCGGATTGATGGACGCCATCGAGAAGTACGACGGCAGCCGTTCGGTCAAGTTCGAAACCTACGCGGTGACCCGCATCAACGGGGCGATTCTCGACGCCTTGCGCTCGCTAGACTGGGTTCCGCGAACGATCCGCCAGCGCGCCCGCGAGCTGGAGCGGGCCTACGAAGCGCTGGAGACGCGGCTCGGCCGCGCGCCGACCAACGACGAGCTGGCGGCGCACTTAGACCTTTCCCCCGAGGACTTGGACCGAGCCGTGAAGGCCGCGCGCGGCACGACGCTGGTTTCGCTCGAGGAGTTGCTGCCGAATCAGAGCGGCGAGGGCCTCGCCTTGGCCGACACGCTCAAAGACGAGGAGAGCGACGTCACGCGGGATTTCGAGCACGACGAACTGCGCGCCGAGCTCGTCCGCTCCGTCGAGTCGCTGCCGCCCCAAGAGCGGGCGGTCATCCAACTCTACTACTTCGAGGGCCAGCGCTTACGCGAAATCAAGACCGTGCTCGGCGTTTCGGAGTCGCGCGTCTCGCAAATTCACTCGGCGGCGGTTGCGCACCTCAAGAAAATCATCCGCGGGCTTTAAGCTCGTGATGGATCGCGCCGTTGCGGAGCTGGTGACGCGCGCGAATGTGGTCGCGACGATCGCGCGGCTCAAAGCCGAGTTGCGCGCGTCGCATGAGCCGTTCGTCTGGGCGACGATCGATATAGGAAACGTGCGCGACATTCCAGAGAAGATTCAATCGGCTTGGATCTTTGCGCTGCGCGCGGAGCGCTGGTCGGGATCGCACTATCATCCAAACAGCGTTCAGCACATGGCGGTGATCGAGGGGCGCGGGCGGTCGCGCGTCGCCGGCGCGATCGGCGAGATGGCTGCGTTCGGGGACGGCGGGCCGGGCGAGCGCTGGTTCGTCATCGCGCCGGGCGTCCCGCACGAGTTCTATCCCGTTGACGGCGATATGATCGTCATGTCGTTCCACACCGCCACTGCACAAGAGCTGCTCGAGGTTTCCGAAAGCGGCGGCGTAACGCGGCGCTACGAGTAAGCGGGAAGTAACGAACCGAATCGTTAAAGTGTTGAATTGAGATTGTGCGGACTTTAGGAATCGCTCTTTTGCTTTCGGTTTGCGGCGTTGCCGGGCTCACCGCCCAAACGCCCGCGCCGGTTTCCCCATCGGGAAAGCCGCTGCGACATTTGGAGTATTCTTTCACCGTCGCCGTGGAAGGCTTGCAAAGTTACAAAGTCGTCGGTGCCGCCGGCGTGCAAACGGTGAACAATCAGGGCGGCAAGGTAGCGGCCCCCGAGGGGGGCGGCGGCACCATGTATGTCGACATCCTCTCCGTCGCGCCGGATGGCTCGCTGGTCGTGCGCGTTTCGGAGCTGGTTCAAGGTGAGCCGCGGCCGCGGGCAGCGTATTCTTGCAACGTCTACGGCAGCACGGCGGTGTTTTGTCCAGCCACGGCCACTCCGGGCCCTGCGGAATGGCTTCTGCTCAGCTATATGGGGCGGCAGTTCATCGACGCCGCGCCGTGGGACGCCCAAGGGCATTGGCAGCGCAAGGAGCAGTCCGCCGAGTTTAATATCGAAGAAAATTTCACGCTTGTCGACGCCGGCGACGGCAAGAAGGTCGTCGTCCGCGAGATTAAAACCACGCAGCTTCACAACGGCGGGTTCGATAATCAAACCTCGGATATCACGATCAACTACGATCGCGCGATGGAAGTGCCCGACATCATCCGTGCCGACGTCGCCACGGCCGGTGGCACCGAAACGAGCAGCGCCAGCTACGTCTTTACGCTGACGAGCGACTCATTCGCAAAACCCGCGCACTAACAAACGTCGAACCCGAGAGGCGTCGGTTCCTTCATGTCATTCACTCGGCCTTTAGCATACCCAAGGCTGGGCTAAGGCATGCTAGGGAGCGAGAGGTGCGGTGCGATTTTCCGGACGGAAGTAGTAACCGAGCGCACTTAACCCAAAAACTGCAGCGAGAACGAGGATCACCACGAATGCCATCGCTTCACCGTAGCTGGAGCGTTGAGCGAGCGATGCTTCCAACTGCGCGGTACCGGCGGCGACGAGGTTGCCGAGCTGGTAGGTAAAGCCGGTGAAGGTCGCGCGCACGTCCGGCGGAGAGAGTTCGTTGAGGTGCGCGGGGATTACGCCCCACGTGCCTTGCACCGCGAACTGCATCGCGAAGGCGCCGCCCGCGAGAAGTGCGATCGTCGGACTAAATGCCCAGAGCGGAACCATGCAGGCAGCGAGCACCGCGCAGAACATCACGACGGGGCGGCGGCCAAATCGCTGCGACAGCGTTCCGAAGGTGAGGCCGCCCACAATCGCGCCGACGGCCGCAATGATTGCGAGCGTCGATGTTTGGCCGGTTGAGAGCCCGTGCTGTTTCTGCAAGAAGGTGGCGTACAGGTCTTGCGTGCCGTGCGACATTGCGTTGAGCGCCGCCATGAAGGCGACGCAATAAATAAAGAGCGGCCAGTACGCGCGCAGCGATTGCCAGGCGAAATCCTTTCGGATCGTGACGCGGCGCGCGCGGCTTTCCAGCCAGAGCGGTGATTCGGGCACGCTCGAGCGG
>JABCZE010000085.1 GCA_013289785.1 Vulcanimicrobiota bacterium
CGGAGGCTTTTTTTTATGGTTAGAGCTTTACGGTAGTGGGGTGGGTGAGGGGCCGAGACGCGTCAGCGTGTCTGAGTCTTGCGGTACGGGCGATTGCTCGACGCAGGGCGGCGTGATGACGTCGACTTCGGGATGGCCGGGCGCCGGCGACGGGACCGCGCTTGCGCTGGGCGTGGTGTCGGGCATGACGCCCAGGGGAAGCGGCGTCGGGCAGAGTTGAGCCATCCCAAACCAATGCTCGGTATAACCTTGTGCGATCGTCGTCTTCATCGCCTTACCGAAATACGTGTTGCCGTACTTGACGACCAGCAAATGCATGAACTCCCAGGTCACCTGCTGCTCGGGCTGCGTGTACACTTTTTGCAATACGAGGACGGCAAGGTAATACGAACGCGCCAGCTCGGGATCGTTCGGATACTTCGCAGCCCACTTCCGCAACGCTTCGGTCGCAAAATCGAGCTTCGCGATCAAATGCGGATCGGTCGTATATGCCCCCGCGCTAATCGAACCGTCCTTATAGGTGTTGTCGATGCCGAGATAGCTCATCTTCATCCGGCCGAAGTATTCGTCTCCCGGCGCGGAGCTGTTGAACTCTTCGCACTTTAAGTGCGCCCACTTGCTCTTCGTCGCGCCGCATACATCCTTCGACGCAGACTTGTCGGGCGTCGCCGCCGATTTGGCCGTCGCGGCCGGCGCGGGCGTTGCCGGCGTCGCAGCCTGCGGCAGCGCGGAAACCAGGATCGAGCTCGCTAGGGCAAGCGTAAATGACAACGTTGATAACGAAGTTCTTGAAGGTCTCACATCTATTGTTTTGCCGCGACGCCCCGGGCACCCTTCCAAAACACCTGCGTGAGGGGCGTTTCTCCGCAGCCGCGAACGACGCAAAATGGCTCGCTCGATTGCCCTCGCGGCTCTGCAACTCGCCGCACACGATCGCGACGACTCGCACGCGGGGCTCGAGCGCGCCCTCGATGCAACCCGTCTCGCTGCGCTTGAGGCCGATCTCGTCGTGCTGCCAGAGGCGACATTCCCCGCTTACGTGCTGGGCAAAGCACCGCTCGGTTCGCACGAAGCCGAGGGTGCTATCGAGCGTTTACGCGTTATCGCGCGTGAAACATCGACGGTCATCGTCGCCGGCGCTGCCGTCTTGCACGACGGGCGTGCGCGCAACGCAGCCGTTGTCATCGATGCCGACGGTTCGCTTGCCGGCCGCGCGGACAAGCTCTTTCTGTGGCATTTCGACCGCCGATGGTTCGAAGACGGGCAACGATTGGCGCCCATCCTTACCAAGATCGGGCTTCTGGGCGTGCTGATCTGCGCCGACGGACGGCTTCCGACGATTTCGCGCGCCTTGGTGGATCGCGGCGCGGAGCTGCTCGTGATGCCGACGGCATGGGTAACGAGCGGCCGCGACCCGCAGGCTTTGGAGAACGTGCAAGCAGATCTTTTGGCGCGCGTCCGCGCCTACGAAAACCACGTGCCGTTCGTTGCTGCCAACAAGTGCGGCAGCGAGCTCAACATGGTCGCGTACTGCGGCAAGAGCCAGATCGTCGACGCCGGCGGCGAGATCGTCGCACGTGCAAACGAGCGCGAGGCGGAAATATTGCGCGCCGTCATAACGTTGGGCGCGCAACGGCCCTCCCGGGTCGGAACCGTGCATCCGCCGCTGCGCCAGAACTACCCGGCGGCTCCCCTTCGGCTGGCGATTTCGTACGAATCGCTTCCCGCCGACATCGACGAACGCTTGGAGCTGCTCGACGACGCCTTTGCGATCTCGACCTCGGACTCCGGCCGCCTCGATCTGGTCGATGCAGTGATTCCGTCGATGCCCGTCGACGATCGCACGGTTCTCGATCCGGGTGGGCTCGTGCCGTATCGTCGCGCCGGCTACGGTTTGTTTTGCTGGACGAGCGACATCGGTCCACCGTGGCTGGAACGCATCGCCCGGGCTCGAGCAGTCGAGCTGCGTGTTTATCTCGTCGTTTTCGATCGCTCGGCGCAACGCGCGTTCGCGGTCGACCCCGACGGCGTCATCGTGGCCGGCACGTTCGCGCACTACCGGCTGGCCAGCTTTACGTTCGACCCGCGAAAGACCGACGAGATGTTGGTGGCGCCCGGCACCGACGTGGGTGAAGGCCTCGCTCGCGTGGACGCCATCGTGACCGACGGTTCATTCTGAGCAGCCGCCTGCGAACCGTCGTCGTGCTCGCGCTGGCAGCGCTGACGCTTGCCGGAGCGGCTGCAAAAACGCAGCGATTGCATCTCGCTACTGCGACGATCGTCGCTTCGCGCTGGCCGTACTTGCCGGGCAGCGTGCTGCCGCTTCACATCGAGGGCATCGCGCCGCCTTACTCGGTCTCGATTCTGGGACCGGGACAATTACGCAACGGCGACACATACGCAGTTCCTGTCGCGAGCCAGGCCGGAACGGCCCTCCTGGTCGTCGGAAATCGGGCGGGATTCGGGACGGCGCGGCTGCGCATCGGAGCGCCGCCCGTTGGCCGCCCGCTCTTGCTCGTGGCATCTTACGACGAGGGCCTCGTCCTGCACGACGAGCGGGACTTCTCGGTAATCGGCGTGCTCGCTACCGGTGGCGTTCCAAGCGACGTGGCCGTCGACCGCGCCGGCGAAGCCATCGTTACCGATACTCAAGGATCTCAGCTCACGCTCGCGAGCCTGGCAACCGCGTGGGACGTCGGGCACGTCGGCGACGTTCCGTTCGGCGACGAAGTCGCGGCCGACGACGCGCTTCATGCAATTTTCGTCACCAATCGAGATTGGAACGGCACCGGCGCGCTGACGCGAGTCGCCGGCGGGCGAGATGTTGTCGTGACGCGCGTGAGCACCGGCCAAACGGCGGAGGGTTTGGCGGTCGACGAGCGCCGCCAAATCGTCTACGTCGCCAACACCAACGACGGAACCATCGCCTTCGTGGATGCGCGCTCGATGCGCATCATTCGGCGGTTGCCCGCGGTGCCTCGCGTCTTTTCGCTCGCCCTCTCCCCCGACGGAACGCGCTTGTACGCGATCTCGAACCAGGCGGTGGACTCACCGTTTGGAAAGGCTGGGGAGGCGATCGAAATCTCGTTGAAAGGCCCGCTCCCGCTCATCGTCGCCCGGAGTGGCAGGCTTTCGTTTCCGCTTGGCGTCGCGCTGGACGATCGTGCAAACACCCTCTTCGTAGGCGACGAGGACCGCGGCGCCATCGAGGTACTCGACGCTCGAACCTTGCGCCCGAAACGCGCCGCGCTTGCAACGTGTTCCATTCCTTGGAAGTTGACGCTGGATCCGGCGAGCGAGCGGCTTTACGTTCCCTGCGCCGGCGACAACGAGATCGACGTCTTCGACGCGCGCTCGCTACGGCGGGTCGCACACGCACCGTTTGCGACAGGCGGATATCCTCTCGCCATCGCAGTATGGCGACCATGATTGCGATTTTCCTCGCCGTCGCGCTCTTGCCCGCGCACATCGAGCCGGGGTCACCTTTTCCTCACATCGTCGAACAGGCTCCGACGATCGACAGCGTCGCGCCCGGCGTCGAATACGCCGATTATCAACTCCTGACGTCCATCGGACCCCTCTCGATTCACGTCGTCGCCGTCGAGCCGCGTCGCGGCGACGTACGCGTCGAAAACGTGCTCGCCGGAGACGCGCTCGACTCGCGCGGCGAAACGGTCGGCTCGATGGCGCAACGAACGAAGGCAGTCGCCGGCATCAACGGCGATTACTTCGATATCGGTAACACGAACCGGCCGGAAAACATCGTCGTTCGCGGCGGCGCGCTTTTACAGGTTCCGTATAAACGCTACGCGCTCGCGATTACGCGCGACGGCGCCGCGCACATCGCCGAGTTCTCGTTTTCAGGCGAGCTGCAAGTCGACGAGCGCACGCTGTCGCTCGGGGGCATCGACGAATTGCCGCCGCCCAACGGCGGCCTCTCGCTGTTAACGCCCGGGTACGGGCACGTGCGTCCACAAAACGACGTAACGCTCGTGAACCTCCAGCCCCTCTCCGGAACGCCACCGCTCGCGCGCTACCGCGTAACCGGCATGGCCGACAATCTCGCTACCCAGCCGCCCGGCTATTACCTCGCAATCGGACCCAACGAGTACAGCGCCGTTGAGGCCTTCGGCGCCGGCGCCGTCGTCGAAGCCACCGGTACGCTCGAGCCCATCGAGCTCGATTCGATTGCAACGGCGATCGGAGGCGGGCCGCTGATCCTGCATGACGGTGCGTGGTACGACGATGGCGACGGGCCGAACGGAAGGGAGTTTGCCAAGCGCATCCCGTGCTCGGGTGCGGCAATCACCCCGGATGGCCGGCTCTTTCTAATCGAGGTGGACGGTCGCCAGCCCGAAGTCAGCGTCGGCTTGAAGCGGCCGGAGTTCGCCGCCTTGATGCGGTCGCTAGGGGCTACCGAAGGGCTCGCATTCGACGGCGGCGGCTCTTCGACGATCGCGATCCGGCGCTTAGGCGAGAGCGAAGCCGTCATGGCGAACTCACCCTCAGACGGCATCGAGCGCCCGGTGGGCGATGGTCTCTTCGTCTACAGCACCGCGCCGGTTGGGCCCGCGGTTCGCCTCGTCGCCAGGCCAAGTGTCGTTCGCGCGGTTCCGGGCGCCGGCGTTCCGCTGCGCATCGCGGCCGTCGACGCCGCCAATCACGTTGCCGCCGGCGAAGCGCCGGTTCGCGTCAGCATTTCGCCGCCTTCGCTTGGCGAGTTTCGCAATGGCGAGTTCGTCGCGCTGCATCCCGGCCTCGGACGTCTGTTCATGCGCGCCGCTAGTTTGCAAGGCGACGTTGCGGTGGAGGTCGACGCGACGCCCGCCCGCGCGCGAATCACGCCCTCGCGTCCCAACGTCGACTCCGATGCGACGGTCGCGTTGCAGCCGCACGCATACGACGCGCACGGTTATCCGCTCGTTCTTCCGGCCTCGCTGCCGTGGAAGGCCACCGCGGGTTCGATCGACGATCGGGGTGATTTTCGCGCCGGATCGCAGGACGCCGACGTAAGCGTGCGGATCGGAGATATTCTTGCGGCGGCGCGCGTGACGGTAGGATCGCACGACGAAGCGCTGCCGTTTGCGCAGCTCGCCCACTTCGTAACGATTCCGCATGGCGGTCAGGGTCAGCTCGCCAAGGATGCGGGTTGCGGCAGCTGCGTCGCACTGCGGTTCGCGTTTTCCGGCAACGAGCGCGCCGCCTATGCGATGGCCGACGTTCCGCTTCCCGACGACACGATCGGCCTGACGTTCGACCTGCAAGACGACGGCAGCGCCGCGCGGCTGCGCGTCGCTTTGCGCAACGAAATCAACGAGGACGTTTTGCTCGATGCAACCCGCCTCGGCGAGGCGGGCTGGAGGAAGGTCGTCATACGCTTTCCGCCCGATACGCAAGTTTCACGCCTGATCGCTATCTACGTGCTTCCGTCCAAAGGCATCGAGCTGTCCGAAGGCAACGTCGTCCTACGAAACGTGCGCGCGATTGTGGCGGGGCACTAGGGCTCCGACTCCCAATACGACGAGCCCGGAGACGACGAGCAGCGTGCCGATCGCGACGACGGCGAGATTGGGCGACCACACCACCTCGATCTCCGGATAGCTCGTAACATCCGCCCGCAACTGCAACCCGCCGGCGCGCACCGTGGCGCCGCCGGCACTCATGACGATGGCATGCGGCAACGGCCGATCGTTTTCGTCGTCCACGGCGAAAAGCACGGCCCCCCGCTGCGGACCGGGGGCACCGGGATCGTGCAGCAACACGGCCGCCTCTGCGGGCGTGAACAGGATCGCCTTGACGACGCGCCGCGCGGCGGGCACGTTGAAGGAATCGAAGGGCACGTCCATTCCGGCGATCGTCTGCCGCGCTTGCATCAACAGCACCGGCGACAGAAAGACGCTGCCGTTGGGCTGCGTCACCGTCAGCCGGTTGCCGAGAAGATCGCGAACCTCGACGTCGACCACGTCGCGCGGGACGCCGCGAAGAATAAAGCTCCCGGCGTTGCGCGCACGGGCACCGATTTCTAACGGCGCGTGCAACGGGCGATCGAGCGTCACAACGACCGGCCCGTTTCGATCTTCACCAGGAAGCGGAAAAGAGAGCGTGCCGACATCTTCAACGCGAACCCGTTCGCCCGGCGCGCCCACGACGTTTCGGTCGTCCGGCGCGAAGAGCCCGTTGGCGACGCCGGCCACCGCCATTGCGGCCGCCCCGAATGCGATGGCCGCAATCGACAGGCGTGCGCGCGAGCTCCGGCCCGTCTTCCACTCCTTTCGTCCGTTGACGACGACGAGGATCGCGAGCGCAGACAGCACGACGTTGTACCATCCTGTGTGGTACGACGGCCGTCCCGGCGACAAAATCTCAACGATAACGCCGGCGGTTGCGACCAGGGCGGTCGCCAGAAACCAACTCAACGCGCGCGCACCGCAGCCACCGCCGCGCGCATTTCGTCAAACGTCAACGGGCCGTCGAATGCGCGAATCACAATGCCTTGGCGATCGACGAGAACCGTTGTCGGCAAGCCGAGCGCATTGTACGCGCGGCCGTATTGTTGGCGGCCGTCGACCCAAATCGGGAAGCGGATCCCTAGAGAGGCGGCAAAGGCTCGCGCTCGTTGTGCCGATTCACCTTCGTTGACGCCGACGACCACGATGCCGCGCCCCGCTTCGCCCTCGGCCAAGCGTTGGAGGTCGGGCATTTCGGCCCGGCACGGGGGACACCACGACGCCCACAGGTTCATCACAACCAGCGATCCGCGATACTCTTCGAGCGAAACGGCGCGGCCGCGATCGTCGCGTAAATCAAAGATGGGCGCCCGTTGGCCCGCCAGGCCGCTCGGACCGCCGGCAGCGGTTCGTTGGCCAACGAAGTAAGGTTCCGCGACGTAGACGGCGATAGCCAGAGCCAGGGCGACGGCCGGCCAG
>JABCZE010000086.1 GCA_013289785.1 Vulcanimicrobiota bacterium
ATCGGGCAAGACGCTCAAGAAACGATACCCACCGTTGGCGTCGGTCGTCGTGCGATACGTCGCGCTGGGAGACTTCGCAACCACCGCGACGCCGGCAACCGCGACGTGCGTCTTGTCGTCGGTGACACGACCCGATATGATCCCCGCGGTCTCGGCCAGCGCACCCGCGCTCGAGGCCGCAAAGCACAGCAGGGAGGCCAGGAGAAAGAGTTTATGGCGCAAGGAAAAGCTGCTCGCGCTCGGAGCAGTTCGTTGCGCCGGCCAGACATGAGAGTGAGATAATCGGCTTTGCGCCGCCTTGGAGCGGCAACCCAAAGACGTCAAGTTCACCACCGATCTCTTGAAGCGTGTAGAAGCGTTGGCGCGGCGGATCCGCAGTCAGCGCGCCGACGACCGTGTCCACGTGGTCGTTGGGAATGAGCCCTTGGGTCGGCTGGAGCGGCTCGTAGAACTGCCCCATCACGTCAACCGGCGGCGACGGCGGCGCACCGGGCTTGGGCGTCCGCAGCTCGCCGGTGTACTGCCCCAACAAAAGATCGGCGGGATTCTTAGAGGTCGGCAAGTACTGGCTGGCGTCGACGAAATCGGCTTGCGCCAGATTGATGCCCAGGCTCGAGGGCTGCTTGGCGTAGGGAAAGGAATCCTTGAAGAGCCGGCCGCGCCCCGTGTTCGTCAGCGCGTAGATATACAGCGCCGAGTTTACGTCGAAGCGGCCCTGCGACATCGTAAAGCCCGACGTCTTGGAACCGGGCTGACCGAAGCCGATCGTCAATGCGGCAATGCTCTGCCGCGTCACCGGCGCACGCAACTCGGAAATCTCGCCGCCTAGGTTATTGAAAAGCCAGAGGTTGCCGTCCGGATCGTACTCCATGTCGATCAAATCGGCACCCGACTGTCCGACTTCGGTAATTGCCGGCGTCAGCTTGAGCTCCAGCTCTGCGTGCGAGCGTTCGAACGAAACGATCGGCGGATGGAAGATTCGAATGGCGTAGTTGCTTGCGACGGCAACCTTTCCGCTCGGATCAACCGCAATCTGCGGCGGAACTTGCAGCTTCGGCCACTCCGTCAGCGTGCGTACCGGTTTGGAGTTGCTCGAGAGCGGGAGATTGTACTGGTACAACGTGCCGTAATGGTCGACGTAGAGCCATTTGGCCGGCGGCGTCGCAAGCGGCGGAATCGGAGGGCCCGAGACGGCTCCGGGCACCGGACCGACACTGCCGCAGCCCGAGACCGCGACGATCGCTGCGCCGACCGCAACGACCAACGCAAACATGGTTGACACTTTCATTGGTCGAGACTCCCGAAGACTGGTCCACTGCCCGATTTTACGTCGAAGAGAAACAGCGAGAAGCGCGTCGCATTGTGAAACGGCAACACGTTGTCTTTGTCGAACGCGTTCACAGCTGCCAAGGTCACATCACCTTGCGCAAACGGTTTCTTTCCGTGACCGGCGTAGCCGCCGAAGTTTGAAACCTTCGCGCCAAGCGAGACCGTCACGACGTCACCGAGCTTCGCGCTCCCCAGCTGTTTGAAGCCCGAATGGCTCGAAGCGGTGAAGCTGCCGAAATCGGCGCTCGGCACGGCGGGCGACGCTTCGTAAAGCGAGAGTTGGGCGTTTCCTTTCGAACTCGCCGGTTCTTCAAAGGTCAGCACACTGTAGTTCGGATAGCTGCCGACGACGATCAGCGTATAGCGCTTCCCCGCGCTCAGCTGCGCGCTCTTGAGGGGACCGACGGCATAACCGGCTTCGTCGCGTGCGACGAGCGACAGCGTTCCGGCCGGGACGTTCTGGAACTCCGTCGCACTGCCGTAGGCGAAGAGCGACGTTACGGTCTGCCCGTTGACTTGCAGATAGCACGGAAGGCTGGCTGAGGCGCAGATATCTTGCGGGATGCTGCCGATCAACGCTTCGAGCGCGGGAGTGCCGTCGACGAAGCGGACGCGCGCCATGCCGTTCGATGCCGGCGGCACCGAACTCGAACCCGTACTCGATCCGCCGCATGCGGTCAGCGCAAGCAGCGTGCCGGCGACGACGCCGAGGCGAAACTTCAATGGATGGCTCCGTAAGAGAAATGTGTTTGCGCGCGCCGCACGGACGCGGCGCGCGCAAACACCTGGTTGCTGTTTCTAGGTTACTCGTTCGTTATTGCAGGCAGCCCGGGACCTTGCCGTGACCGTTGAGGGCTTTGAGTATCTGATTGTGAACGCCGGTAACCAGCGGCGTGTATTCGTAGTGGCTCAGAACCGAGTTTGCCGCAGCCGAAGCGATGTACTTGACGAGCGTCGTCTTATCCGCCGTGTGGACTCCGAGGTTGTTGCCGTAGAAGAGCCAGTAACTGAGTCCGACGACCGGATAGGCCTTTGCGTTGGTCGGGGTTACAAAGACCGACGGCGAGATGTAGAGTTGGCAGTTGGGCGTGCTCGAGCCGAGCGAGCTGCCGTCGCTGCCCTGACCGAAGCTGATGCTCGAGCCCTTGACGGCGCTAAGGGATTTGGCGACGGCCGCCCCGTCGGTCGGGTCGATGAACTTACCACTCACCTGGTTGAGCAACCAAGCCTGCTTGATCGCCCCGTAGGTTCCGGGGGAGGCGGAGGCAGCCCATGCGCCTTCGACGTAGCCGGTGGCGAACTCGCCGCTCTGAATTCCGGCCAGGACGCCCGGGTTGCCGCTCGCGCCGACGAAGTTTCCACTGCTTGGGCCGGGCCACAACTGGTTCACGCCAAAGGTCCAGGCGGCGCTGCGGCTGCCGCTGGCGTAGGGCGACCCATTATACGGTGCACCGAAGCTTTGGTTGCAGCCGGAGTGACTGTCGTTGAGCTTGTTGGTGAAGAGAAAGGTCGTACCGCTCTTATCGGAGCGGAAGTAGAAGGTGATGGTCTCCGAGGTGCCGCCGGTCACCGAATGACCGCCGTTATCCGCGGTGATCGCCGCGTCGTTCCAGTTGCTGATCGTACCGTTGGCGATCGCGCAGTAGGTCCAGGTCGAGAGCTTGATCGGGCTCACCGAGAAGCCCAGGGCGTTGGTCGCGAAGACGATCGGGCCGCCGAACGTCGGGATCTCGAAGGGCTGACCGTACGTCGAGGCGCGATTCGTCGCGTAGGTGGTACCGGAGGCGCAGCACTCGGTCGACGGCAGTGCTACGTCGCTACCCGCGAAATCCGGCGGGTCCACTGCGGCACCGAACCCGGTGGGGCTAGCGCCGAGCGCGGCGCAAGCGGCGGTCGATTGACCGTTGGTGTTTCCGGCCTCGAATGTGGAGCGTCCGAAACCGCTGCCCGTTAGACAGTAATAGATCGTTCCCGTGCCGCCGTACGAGGCCAGGATCGAGCCGGGGCCGGGAGTCGCTTGGCCGGGGCCGGGGGTGCCGACCGGCTGTGCGCCGTCGTTATACCCATAGGCCGGGAAGGTGGCGCCGCCCGCGTAGAGCGCAGTCGTGCTAAAGATCTTCCGATGAACGCGACCGTGCTGCGACGCAGCGGGCGCGTTCGACGTTGGCGTAAGTCCGGATCCTCCGGTAGCGTTTCCGTTACACGCGCTGATGCTGAGTAGCAGCGCCGGAATTGCCGCCCACGCCAACGGAGCGAGGGTCTTTTTCATGTGGATTTTCCTTTAGCTAGAGGGGTTGAGTGTTTTGAGGGTTCCGGCGCGCGCGCGCCGGTGACCGGACGGGCCGTAGCCCCTCCGGAAACTGAGGTGATGACCAGCGCAACTGGTGCGTCCAGCTGCGTCGCCGATCCGGCGATCTGCAGCGACGGCTTGACGGTTCCGTTGGCGTCGGACGGGAACGCGTCGACGGCGTTGTTGTAGTCGTCGGCCACGAACAGCGTCGCACCATACAGCTGGACCGAAGGGAAGAACCCGAGGAGCGGACCCTTCGATGCTTGGCAATTCGTTGTCGAGACGCCACTCAGGGTGAGCTTGCGGATCGGCGAATCGCTGCTGCCGCTGGCTCCCGCCGCGTAAACGTTTGCGCGGCCCTGACACGTGGCCGAGCTGCCGCTACCCACCGTGACCGCGTTAGCGATGAAAATCTCACCGCTCGCATCGAGCGCGACGTTGAATGTGAGGCCCGGCGTCAGCTCCGCGTCGCTCCACAAAATCGTTCGCGACGGCGTACCGGTTGGGTCACCTATTTGGGAAGCCGGGTTCACGAAGAGCCCGTCGCTGGGTCCCAACGACGTGTGAAGCGCACCGTTGACGTAAAAGTTGTTGCTGGAATCGACGGCCAATCCAGTCGGTCCACTGTAGCGCAGCGTCGGCGAACCGAAGTCCCAGCCGTACTCGGGAACCGCGTCACCGGTACTTCCCGCCGGATAGGTCAGCACGGCGTCGCCGGCATTGCCGTCGACCACTGTCTCGCCGTACGTGACCAGGCGCCCCGACGGGTCGAAGCTGATGAATATCGGGAAGAGCGTCGTGGCGGTCGTCTTATTCTTATTCTCGACGAGCACGGCCGTCGGCTGATCGTTTCCACTGGCATTGGGGGCGTAGATCGCGATCTCGTTCGTGGGGTCGGGGTCGCCCGTTTCAAACGAGTATCCGTACTGGTTATCGAGATAGCCGACGTAGAGGTTGCCGCCGGCGTCCACCGCGATCGTGCGCGCGTACAGTTTAGAACTTAGGTTCAAGGTCCGCTCGGGCGCTGCGTTGCCTTTAGACTTTCCGCTATACTCCGTCACCGTGGCGGAGACGCCCTGATTGCCGCCGAGATTGAGCGCGTAAATCGTTCCTACCGGCGGCGGAGGCTGCTTTCCGGTGAGATCGAAGCCCGCACTCTCGCTGGATCCGCCGTCTGCCGGAACCGAGCCGACGACGGTAATCGGCGAAGCCTGTTTGTTGCCGTCGTACGTGAGCGTTATTCCGGAGGAAGGCTTGCGAATCGCGAGCGACTGCGCCGAACGATCGCCGTCGTGGAGAAGGAACGATTTGTTTACGTCGCCTTGGATCGCAAGCACGATCGGATCTAAGTAATCACTAGGTCCGACGATCTCCGCGCCGCTCGCGTCGTACGCGTCGAGCGTTACCGCCGCGGTCGTCCGTTCGCCACGCTTCGCCTTATTTGGTTGGAGCGAAAGCCGAAGGGAAGCGATGATTCCGTCGAGCGTCAGTGGTATTCGATTTGAAACTCCGATGTTGCCCCCGTTGCCTGCGATTTTTGCCGCGACGGTGCCGACGGAGAGAACTGCGCCCGTCGCATCCGTGCCGGCATAAGAGGTTACGGCAAAGACGTCGCTTCCGGGCGAACCTTTGGCGGTTGCGTTGCAGACGATACCCTGTGCCTGCGATTTGCAGTCGCGCGATTTCGCAAGCGTGTTGATGATGCTGGCGTTGACGCCGGTCACGCCATTGCCGTCAACCGAGACGAGTTGAACCGCGAGCGATTTGGTGTTGTACGAAAGATAGTTCGGGCGCAGCTTTCCGCCGGCGGCAGGTACGGTAACGGTGACCTTAACGTCAACCAACTTCGTTGGGGGTGGCCCGGGGTCGCCCGGAAAGCCGACGTAGGGGCCGTTCGGCGTGTTCGGCGAGCCACCGCAACCGGCGCTCAATGCGAGCACGGCTAGAGTTGCGACGAAGCGAACGCGTTTGACGCCGGCGTTTTTCGTCATGGGTATCACGGGTACTCAGCCCGCAGGGCGTCGGAGGTTGTTACGTCGGCCTGTCCGTTAGGCGCCTTGATCAAGGGAAACTGCGAAAGGTTCTCCGGATAGGAGGCCTCGTAGGCCGGATAGTCGGCCCCGGCGGCAAAGATTTGGTAGCTCTGCTTGGAGCAGATCGTCGCGGTCTTTTGGCCCGATTGCGTGAGCGGCCCGAGATCGTCGGCCAGCGCCAGCTTCTGCGTTCCGGCCTGATGGGTGACGACGGTATAGAACGCGTCGCTTTCGTGCGATTGGACGCAGATGCCGTGGCCGCTGCCGCCGATGGCGCGCACGACCGCCATTGCTTCGCTCACACCGGCCGGAACGACCAGCGCGATCGTGCCGCCGCCCTTTTTGTCGGGCGAAAAACTCGGCGTATCGAAGACCGGCAACGGCGCGAGCGTCGTCAACTGCGCGCCCTGCGCGAGTATTCCCGGTGCCGGTGTCGGCGTGCCGTTGGGATTGGGGCTGGGCGTGGGATTCTGCGGCGTATCGTAGGCCGGTGGCACCGCGGCATACAGATGATAGGTGCCGATCACCGGCTGCACGGCAAAGTCCGTGAAGCCCAGCGAGTAACCTAACCATCCCAGCGCGCGCACCGACGGACCGGCAGCCGGAAACGCGGGCGGCCCGCCGTACCAGAGTTGTTCGTTGTTGCCGTAGATCGGGAGGTTGTAGGCCGTAAAGAGCGGCGAGGTGCCGTTGATCGGACCGCCGTCGGAGTTACACGGACACAAGCCGTAACCAAACGCGCCGGTGCTGGGCTCCTTCTGCTGGCGCGGCGGTCCGGTCCACAGTTCTTGGTTGAGCGTGCCCCAGGTGATGTGGTTGGTCCCCAAATCGTTACCGGCCGCAACCACTTGATTGCCGGTCTGAGTGGAGATCAGCACGTCGAAACTCGTCGGGCCGATGATCATCGGCACGTTGTAGAGCGTACCGGAGAGCCCGTCGCTCTGGCGCAGCGTCTCGACTTCGTTGAGGCCGAAGGCAATCTTTTGGCCGTTGTTCGAAGCGATCGTTGCGACTCCAACGGCAAACTGCAGCCGCGAGGTCGCTGCCGGATCGTAGGAAGTTTGCGGCGGTTCCGACGCCCCGCCGTTGCCACACGCGCTCAGCGCGGCGATCAGCAGTGCACCGGCGCTCAACGCGGCAGCTGAAAATACGATGTGATGACGAGAGATCATATGGTCACCTGGTAGTAGAGCCGAAACGAGATCGGCGGCAGGTTGGGGTAGGTTAAGTAGGGCGCCGAGGAGTGCGCTGCGACGTCGGGT
>JABCZE010000087.1 GCA_013289785.1 Vulcanimicrobiota bacterium
CGCCGCCGCCGATCGCAAACAGGAGCAACGCGCCGGCGACGACGTACAGAGGCGTTCGAACCGACGGGCGTTTTGCGCTTCGGTACGCAGTTAAGTACAGCGACAGCGCGGTGACGACGAGTAGCGCAAAAAGTGCCCAAAATCTTGTCAGGAAGACCGCTTTGCTGTGCGGACAGTATCGCGACGAGAACTCCTGCGCAACGGCCACCTGCAAGTGATCGATCGCCAGGAGGACGACGTTGTATCCGGATGTCATGGGCTAAAACAGACGGCTCGACGAGCACCAAGCGAAAACGAAGAACGCGCCGAATCCGACTGCGGCTGCGACGAGGAGCAAGAGCACCGCCCCGGCGTAGAGGAAAGCACGGACTGCCGCGGGCTTCCCGTGCCGCCGGCCCCAGGCGATCAACCCTGCTGCGGCGCTGCACGACAGAGCGATAACCGTCCAAGCCATGGCACGCGAAAACGCGCCGTTGCTCAGGCACGTGAACGTCGTAAGAGTTGCAGCAGAAACATCGGGTGCCCCGAGTCCCATCGTGTACGGCGCCGAAGCGTAGCACCCGTAAAAGATCGCCAGCCCAAGCGCGCCGGTGCACACCGCGAAAAACAGAAGAACGGCTGCCTCGAAACGCCTTCCGCGGCGGCGTACCATTAATGCCGCGCCGGCGAGCGTTAGCAGGAGGGCCCAGAGCCACATGAAGGCGTGGGCGTCTTGCCGCACGCAGTAGCGCGCTCCCAGAGCCCACATCACCCCGCTATTGGCGTCGATACGTACCACACGTTGCCGAACGGATCGATGAATCCGCCGTTGCGATGCCCGTAGGCCTGATCGGCTAACGGTCGTTCGACCGTCGCACCGGCATCCACGGCCGCCTTGAAAACGGCGTCGACGTCGGGCACGACGGCATAGAGCCCGATCGCGGCGTCGCTGTAGCGCTGCGGCGCGGGCGCATTCGTCGGACAGTCTGCGAGGCAGAGCACGTTTCCATGAAGATCGAGTTCGGCGTGGCCGATTTTGCCATTCTCCATTTCGTGGCATTCGCGAACGGCCGCGCCTAAAGCGCGAACGTACCAATCGATTGCTGCCCGTGCATCGTCGACGTGCAGATAGGGGCTGAATGTCCAGCGGTTCTCAGGCATACTCTTCCTCCTCCCGATTTACGAACTGATCCGAGCGGACATTCTCCACCAGAGAAAATAAACCGGTACGGCGCTGAGCAGAATCGCGATGCCGACGATGGCGTCGCGCGGATAAGCGACGTACGTCGCGAGGGCGACGCCCCAGGAGACCAGCAGATAGAGCCCGGTCGAGAACGGATGCCCCGGCACGCGGAAGCGCACGGCTCGATCGACGCCGGCGCGCCGGTCGCGCGCGCGGATGACGAAAAGCGCGAGGGCCAGCAACCCGTTGAAAACGTAGAACGTCGAGACGACGTAGTTGAGGATGTGTTCGTAGCTTCCCGACAGCGCCAGGACCATCGCGAAGAATGCTTGCAGCGCGATCGCAACGACGGGCACGCGGGTCCGTGGATCGATCCACGCGACCGCGCGGAAGAATAGCCCATCTTCGGCCATCGCGTGATAGAGCCGCGGTATCGTGAGCATTCGATTGCTGATGAATCCGAGCGTTGAAACGGCAATCGCAAACGACGCGACCTGCGCTCCTGCTGAGCCGGCCGCAGCGCGCAACACCTCTGCGGCGGGAACGGGTGTGTTTGCCAAGCCGCCGACGCCGAGCACGCGAAGGCAGGCGGCATTGACCAGAAGATAGAGCACGGCGGCACCGGATATTCCCAACCAGAGGCCGAGCGGCAAGGTGAAAGTGACATTTTTTGCCTCGCCCGCCATGAAGTTGGCAACCATCGCGCCGTTATAGGCAAACAGCACCGGAATCATTGCGACGCTAAACGCGGCGAGGATACTCACCGTGCCGAGCGTGGGACTCGAGAGCGCGGCGACCGGGTGACCCTGGAACGGATGCGCGGCGATCCCAGCAACGATCAAGGCGACGAGCGCGGCAATCTTCAACATCGTCAGCGCGCTTTGCACGTTGCTGCCGAAGCGAACGCCAAAACAGTTTACGAGCGCCAGCACGGCAAGCGTGACGACCGCGAGGATGCCGGGCGAAATTCGAAGATCGGTCAACGAGATGAAGTAACCGGCGAAGAGCACCGCCGCCGCCGCGATGCCGCCGGTAAATGAAGCCAGCAGCGACGACCAGCCGTACGCGAAGGCGACGATCGGATGGAACGCATCGCGCAGATAAGCGTAGACACCGCATCCCGCCGGGCGGCGCGCCGCCAGCTCGCCGAGGACGAACGCGCCAAAAAGCGCGACGATGCCGCCACACGCCCACGCGACGAGAATCAGTCCCGGTATCGGTATTCGCTGCGCTACGACCGACGGCGTGCGGAAAATTCCCGAACCGATGACGCTGCCGATCACGATCAGCACGACGTCGGCGACGCCGAGACGCCGCGCGAGCGCCGGCGTCACACGGGGCGTTCGCCGAGAATGGTGACGCGCCGGACGCGCCGGCGATTGGGAAAATAGTCGGCCAGCGCGCAGTGCTGCGTCCAGCGGTTGTCCCAGAAGGCTACGGTGCCCGCTCGCCAGCGCCAGCGAACCTGAAACTCGGGCCGCGCCATATGCTCGAAGAGCAGGCGCAGCAACGCGTCGCTCTCGCTTGGCGAGAGGCCTTCGACGTGCGAGGTAAAGTCTTGGTTGACGAACAGCGCTTTGCGGCCCGTTACGGGGTTCGTGCGCGCGACGGGATGCGACACGGGCGGATGCTCGGCGTACATCCGGTCGCGCCGGTCCTCGATCCCGAGGGCTTTGAATCGCTCGGGCGTGAAGTTCTTGGCAAACGAGTGCACCGCGCGCAGTTGCGAAACGAAATGTCTCATGGGCTCGGAGAGCGTTTCATAGGCAAGATACATATTGGCCCAGAGCGTATCGCCGCCGATCTCGGGAATCTCTTCGGCGTAGAGAACCGCCGCCTGCGGGGGCCGCTCCAGGTAGGTGACGTCGTTGTGCCAGCGATCGCTGTTGGCGCGGTGCGTCGCGTCGTGCTCGAGCACCATCACCTCGGTAGCCGTGTCGTGGCCCGGATAGAACGGGTGAACGTAGAGCGGCCCGAAACGCGCCGCGAAATCGCGTTGTTGAATCGGCGTCAGCGATTGTCCCCCGAAGAAGAGAACGAGACGATCGTCGAGCGCGCTACGAATCTGCGTCACCGCATCATCGGTTAGTGGCGCGCTGAGATCGATGCCTTCCACGGCTGCGCCGATCGCCGGCGTCAGCGCCTTCGTGCTTAGGAGTCCGGTACTGGGCGGCATGAGACTCCGGCGCCTTATCGAAACGATGCGCGATTTCCCGCTGCCTTCGTCCTTCGTCCTTCGTCCTTCGACTGCGCTCAGGATGACACCGGTGGTGCGCTTACGATGACACGGTCTGCTAGACGTACTTGTTGAGCCAGTCGATAATTAGGCGCAGGCGTTCGATGCGGTGGATTGGGGAGCCGGTGCGTGAGAGGTCGTGATTTTCGTTGGGGATCGCCACATACTCGACGGTTCGTCCCAAGATTTTGAGCGAGGTGAACTCTTGCAGCGTTTGGTCGATCGGCGCGCGCGTATCGTTCTCGGCGTGAAGAATCATCAGCGGCGTGTGGATGTTCGCAACGTAGGTCAGCGGCGAAAACTTTGCGTAGTCGGTGCTGGCCGGATCCCAGGGAGGGCCCCACGTGTAATAACCGCCGCCGAGGCCATTCTTGCCGGCGAAATCGGCCGCGAGATTTTCGCTCTGCAAGTTGCTGACGGCGCGTTCGGCAACGGCAGCCTTATAACGATCGGTATGCGCGATCACCCAAAGCGTGGCATAGCCCCCATACGAACCGCCGAGCACCGCCAAGCGCGAGGCGTCGACGTCGGGTCGCTGCACGACCGCATCCATTACCGCCTGCACGTCGCGGAACATCGCGTCGCCGTAATCGTTTTCGAGCGCCTCTTCAAAAGCGTAGCCGTGACCGGTGCTGCCGGCGGGATCGGAGAAGACCACGTTGTAGCCCAGCGACGTGTAGAGCTGAAACTCGTGGAAAAACGTCTCGCCGAACTGCGTCTCCGGGCCGCCGTGAATGTCGAGCAGCGTCGGATGTTTTGTCCCCGGCGTTCCTCCGATCGCCGGCATGAACCACGCCTGCACCGGAAAACCCGCTGAATCTTTGACGGTAAACTCGACCGGCTGCGAGAGCGTGACCGAAGCGAGGTAGGCGTCGTTGACGTGCGTGAGCCGGCGAGGCGTTCCGCCGTCGATGCTGGTCACGTAAACGTCGGCCGGATGCATAAAGTCGCTGTAAAGGTAGGCGATTTGGCGGCCGTCGCGCGTAACCGAGCACGACCACGCTTCACCGTGCGGCGGCGTGACGTCGCGCAACGAGCCGGTAGTTAGGTCGAGCGTGCGCAGGTTGGCGTAGCCGGGCCCGTCGATGTTGAGCAGGGCCAGATTCCCCGCCGGCAGCGGCGCGCCGCACAAACCGCCACCTTCTTTCATGTCGGCCAAGAGCGAATCGCCCCACGAAACCGTGTCGCGCGCGACGAGGACCCGCGGGTCGGATCCGTCGCTGTTCGCCGCGACCAGCGCGGGCAGTTGGGCAGCATCCTTGACGTCGCCGCTCAAATAGTACACGTGCCGGCCGCCGGCGTCGAAGAAGAAACCGTTATTCGCCGGCAGCGTCGAGGTGAGTTTTTGCATCGCGCCGCCGGCCGACGGAATTGTGTAGACGTCGTTCGGCCCGCTATCGACCGGCTCGTAGCGCAACGAGTCCACGAGCATCGTTTTGTCGTCGGGCGACCAGGCGTCGAGGTTCTCGGAATACTTGCCGGAGGTTAGCTGCTTGGGATGCGAGCCGTCGGCGTCGATCGTCCAGATGTGCTGGTGGTCCTGGTAAGTATAGCCGGCACCGTTCGCTTGAAAGAAAAGCGCGTCGATGAGATGCACGTCGCTCTTCTTCTGCGAGCTGGTGGGCGTAAAGCCGGCTTTGCCGAAATCGACGTAGGCGTCGTGCGCCGGGTCGGTGTCGGTGACGGTGAGCGCGATGCGATCGCCGCCATGGGAGACGACCGGGCCGGAGATGCCGTTCTTTATATGGGTCAACCCAACGACGGCGCCGCCCGCGAGCGTATACCGATAGAGCTGCGGCTTTTGCTTGTCGACCGTCCGGACGAAGACGAAGCTCTTACCGTCGCGCATCCAATCGTAGTCGCCGTCGCCGACGTGTTTGGTCACGTTAGGGGACAGCGCGCCGGTCGCAACGTCGACGAGGTCAATCGTGCGATCGTACGTATTTTTCGGCCCGTTCATGCGCGAGGACTCGACGAGCACGTGCGTACCGTCGGGCGAGATCAAGGCGTTGCTCAAGAACGTCATCTTGAAGAGGTCTTCGGGCGCCATGGGAGCCGCCGCGGCCGCGATTGGAACGAGGCCCAGGATGAAGGCGGTTAAAACTGCAGTTCTCATAGAATTCCTTATACGCTATAGCTTCGGCCGTGGTTTCACCGTGACAGCGGCTTGCGCAGCTGATATTGGGCCTTAACCTTTACATAACCGTTGCGCTCGTAGAACGAGTGCGCGCGCTCCCGCAGGACGTTGGACTGCACCCGAATCCCGGCGCACCCGCGTTCGCGCGCCCGCGCTTCAACGGCTTCCAACAGAACGGCTCCGATGCCGCGGCTGCGAGCGGCCTCGTCGACGATCAAGCCCTCGAGGAATGCGCCGAAGCCTTCGACGAACGGCTCGTCGATCAAAAGGCCAGCCCAGCCGACGACGCGCTCGCCGTCGCCGTCGGTTGCGACGAAAACGTCGCGCCGCTCGCCCAGGCGCTGCAGGCGTTCGCGCACGGCGGGCGCGGGCACATCGTATCCCAGCTGCTTCATCAGGGCGGCGATCGATTCGGCGTCGTCGGGACGGGCTCGACGAACGCTAACGGTTGTGCGCAAGGATTTGCGACAGGACGCCGGGCGGGTTGGCGTCGGGACGGCTGAAGTTCAAAGCCTCGCTGACTTTGGCGCCGTAGGCGTTGGTTCCGTTCCTGCTTGTGAGACTAACCTTCGGCGGGATCGCGTTGAAGGGTTGCATGTGCGCCTGCGACGAGAAGGCGGCGTATAACGGAACTGCCATCGCGTCGTAGGTCGAGAGCGGTTTGAGCCCCAGCATCAGCTCTATGGTCGCCAGCAGGCTGACCGTTGAATAGTGCGCGTGCATGAGGCCGCCGCGCGCGTAGGGGGACGCCAAGAACATCGTCGTGCGCTGCGCACTGACGTGGTCGGGGCCGTCCTGTGCATCGTCCTCGATAATAAAGATTGCCGACGAGCGCCAGACCGGCGAGCGGGAAATCGCTTGGACCATGAGTCCGAGCGCGTAGTCGTTCTGCGCGACGTAGGCCACCGGCGTCAACTTGCCCGGGCGGCTTCCGGAAGTGTGGTCGTTGGGAAGCCAGATCCACTCGAGTTGCGGCAGCGTGCCGTGCGCAACGAAAGCGTCAAACTCGCGGCGCCACTCCTTAACGCGGTCCAGATCGCTGTAATTCAAGTTCCAGCCGACGTAGTGCGGATCGTAGAGGCCTTCCAGGCTCGGCGCGTGGCTGGTGCCCGAACCCGTGAGGTTCGGCGTGTCGGTCAGCTCGCCGTAATCGCGGAACGAGACGTGTGCGGCCTGCGCGGCTTGCCAAATGTAGCCGTTGCGCGGCAGCGCCGCCCCGCTGCCGGACAGCGTGTCGTCGTTGCCGCCGCGGTTACCGTAGATTATCGGCCAGACGCGTTCGACGTAATCGTTGCAGTACGCCGCATCGCTCCAGTTGTGGCCGCTCTCGCTGACTTCGCCGCCGGCATAGGCGTTATCGAACAGGCCGAAGCG
>JABCZE010000088.1 GCA_013289785.1 Vulcanimicrobiota bacterium
GTCCCGTCCGATGACCGGGTCGAGCTTGCCTTCGCGCGCGAGCTGGGTGAGATCGCGCGAAAAAGCCGCCAAGGTCGGCGTTCCCCCGCGCAGCCTCTTGCCTAGCCCTTCAAGCGGTGACTCACTGTCTCGTCCTTGCAGCTTCTCGGCGAGCAGCGCGCTCCCGGCAATCAGGCCGGCGGCGGCAAGCGCGACGCCGACAAAAGGTAGCGCGCCGGCGGCGGTTCGCTTTTGGGCACAAATGCCGCAGAGGCGCCGTCCCCCATGCGAGACGGCGCCGGGGCGGTTCGCGCAAGCTTCACATAAGCCGTTCATTTCCTAAGTCTACTCAGAATTACATCGGCGGGTTTCGTCCCCAAGCTCAGGGTTCGGCCAGAAAAACCACTCGTACCGAGGCATTCTCGCTAATGTTCGATTGATCGAGGTTGGTAGGTACGCCCGACCTGGCGGTAACGTGAGCGATCATGCCGGTTGGCCCGGCAAAGCCATTGTCGGGGTAAGCGATGCTTTTTATCGAGACAATTCGTAGGCCGGCGCTTCGCGCGATGGTTTCGGCGTTGGCGCGTGCGTCGGCGATCGCTTTGGTTATCGCTTGCATTCGCGCTGCGGTCGCATCCGATAGCCCGAAAGACACGCCGTTGATGCCGGTAGCGCCGGCATCGATGCATGCATCGGTGACGGTGCCGGCCGAGGCGATCTTACGAACCGTAACCTCAAAATTACGGGTGACGGTATAGCCGTATTGTTCGCCTGTCGAGATGGCGGGCGCGACCTGCGGCCGCGGAAAGTATCTCACGTTGTAATAATCCAGCGCGACGTCGATCGGTGCAATTCCCAGCTTGGCAAGGCCGGCGACGATGCGGTCGTAGATCGCGTTGTTCTGCGATACGGCATCGTTTGCAGTGACAGCGTTGGTCTGGAGGTCGGCCCGCACCGTCGCGACATCGGGCGGCAGCGAAACCGAACCGGTTCCGGATGCGGATATTTCCGTGATGCCCGATTGAGCCGCCGTGGCGAGGCCGCCGGTCAGCAAGAACGCTGCGAGCAGGCAAACGAAAGTGCGCTTCATAATACGGTTAGAGTCCATCGTTTGGGCGCTCTCCACCTGTTCGTCGTGGCGAGAGTGCGCTCGAGCAAGGGGACAAGGAGGCATAGAGTGCTCAGCGCGGTGGTTTTCTGGGTCGTTCTCGGCTTGCTGACGGGCCTCGTTGCCCGTTGGATCGTCCCGGGGGACGGGCCGGGCGTCTTTACCGATATGTTCGTGGGCGCGGTCGGCGCGGTGATCGGCGCCTGGTTGTACGGTCCGTTTCGCCACGTGGACGTCAGCGGATTCAGCCTACCCAGCCTGGTCTGCGCATTTATCGCCGCGATCATACTTTTGTATCTAACGCGCATGTTCAGCAGGGGCCGGTCCTCTGCCTGAAGGGCGCTGCGATTCGTCGCTGGAAGCGCAACGATCATGACCTACATCATCACCGAGCCGTGCATCGGCACCAAAGATAAGTCGTGCGTGGACGTCTGTCCCGTCGATTGCATCCACGGCAAGGACGAAGACGAGATGCTGTACATCGACCCCGAAGTCTGCATCGATTGCGGCGCGTGCGTCTCGGCATGCCCGGTCGAGGCGATCTTTGCCGATTCCGACGTTCCGGAAAAGTGGGAAAACTATACCGCCATTAACGCCGACTATTTCAAGAAGGCATGAACCCGACAGTTTCGAGCGACGCTTTCGATGCGTTCTTTGCCTGGGCGCCGTGGGTCGTAGGCATCACGATTTATCTCGTGTTTTATTTCGCCAAGCGCAGCGAGATTGCGACCAGCATGGCCGCGGCGCACGCGTCGGCCCCGCAAGCGCACGTGACCCAAAGCTTCGCTTGTTCCCAGTGCGGACGCCGCGGGCCGCGCGAGCAAATGGTCGCGCAAGATCACGGTGGCGCAGTCGGCTATCAGTGCGTTAACTGCGCTGCGGAAGCCCCGGTTTAGCGCCTACTGCGGCTGACCGTAATCTTTGAGCACTTCGTGAATGCGCGAGGCCATGCTCAGAGCCGCATCCCACTTGCGCTGCCACATATTGCGCCCGAAGATCAGCCCGACGCAGCCGGCAGCCATGGCAACGTGCGCTTTATGCACCGTCGCGTCGTCTCCCATGCGGCTTCCGCCGGAAACGAGGACGAGGCTGCGACCCGCAGATTTAACGACTTTGCGCAGCCCTTCGACGTCGTCGAACGATAACGTATCGTACGGCTTGGGCAGTTTGGCGGCGTCGTCGGGCTTCCAGACCGGCTCGTTGAGCTTGATGACATCGGCGCCCATCTCGCAGGCGACGCGCGCCGCATAATCGACGGCGTAAAGCGAATCGATTCCGCCCTTGCCTTTGATCGCCGAGCCGCGCGGATAGGCCCAAACGACCAGCGGCATGCCGTAGCGATCGCAATCCCGGCGAATCTCGTTGCATTGCGCGATGTCGACCTCTTGCGCCGGGCTGCCAACGTAGAGCGTGTAGCCCACCGCGTCGGCTCCCAGCCGAATCGCGTCTTCGACCGAGGACGTCAGCGGGCTAAAGGCCTCGTCGTCGGGCGGGATATTCGTTTTTCCATTGACCTTGAGCAGCAGCGGCACGCGGCCGGCGTAACGCTTCTGATACTTTTCGGCTAAGCCGATGTGAAGTGCGACGCCCGAAAAGTTCCCTTGCACGGCGAGCCGGTAGATCCAGTCGGTGTCGATCGCGTCGGGGTTGTCGAAAAAGTCCACCGGACCGTGCTCGAGGCCTTGATCGATCGGCAGCATCATCAGCGTCCCGTTCGCCGGCCCGTGTTCGTACATCAGCCGATGAAGGCGCGTGCGCTTCCCGATCGAGAGGTCCATGGCGTCGAAGGTCGGACGAACGATCGAAGGCGTGCCGGCAACTGTCATAATGGCGGCGCCTTCGCCGAACCGCAAAGGTTATCCTGAGGCGGCGACCAAAAGGCCGCTCGTGATTGCGCGGGTCGGATTCATCGGTCTTGGAGCGATGGGCGAGCCGATGGCCCGTTCGTTGCGCCGAGCCGGGTTCGCAGTGACGGCATGCGTGCATCGGCGCCGCGACGCGTTGGAGCGCCTGCGCGCCGAAGGCGTGGCCGAAGCGGAAGATCCGGCGGCGCTTGCCGCCCAAGTGGAAGCCGTCGTTCTTTGCGTACCGGACGCGCCGCAGGTCGAAGAGGCGCTGTTCGGTTCGCGGGGGGTGGAAACCGGAGCGGCACGCGGGCTGCTGGTAATCGATATGTCGACGATTTCGCCGGTTGCGTCGCGCCGGTTTGCCGAGCGCCTCGCGACGCACGAGGTCGAGTTTGTGGATGCGCCGGTAAGCGGTGGCCCGCTTCGCGCCGCCGACGGCACGCTGACGATTATGGTCGGGGCCTCGGCCGCCGCGTTCGAGCGTGCGCGACCGGTGCTCGACGCAATGGGCGCCCCGCACCACTTGGGCCCGGTCGGCATGGGTGAGACCGTCAAACTGGTCAATCAGATCATCATCGCAAACGTGATGATCGCAAACGTGGAAGGGCTCGTCTTTGCAAGAGAGGCGGGCGCGGACCTCGCAGAAGTCTGCGCGGTGCTCGCCTCGGCAACGGCCTCAAACTACGTTCTCGAAAAGTGGCTGCCGAAAACCTGGCTGGCGGGCACGTTCGAAGGCGGGTTCGCGCTCGACCTACTGCGCAAAGACGTCGCGGCTGCACTCGATGCGGCTCGCGCCGCAAAACTACCGATGCCGGCCACGGGGCTGGCGTACCAACTCTATACCAACCGTAGCGCTAAGGGAGATGGCGCGCTGGACTACAGCGCGATCGCAAAAGCTTATGACAGCAATTCAGGAGCTTAAGCCGCCACGGGGCGCCTCGATCAAGGGCCCGGATCTCAACAAGAAAATCCTCGTCGTGGACGACGAGTCCGCGATCTTGCAGACGCTGCGCTTCAATCTCGAACGCAGCGGTTACGCGGTCGTTACGGCCGGCGACGGTCGCACCGCGATTGCAATGGCGCAGCGCGAGCAGCCGGATCTGATCGTGCTCGACATCATGCTGCCGGTGCTCGACGGGGTCGAAGCTTGTAAGGAGATTCGTAAGTTCAGCCCGGTGCCGATCATCATGCTGACCGCGAAAGATCAGGAGATCGACAAAGTTTTGGCCCTCGAGCTGGGCGCCGACGACTACGTTACCAAGCCGTTCGCGCTCCACGAGTTTCTCGCTCGCGTGAAGGCGCGGCTGCGCCGTCAAAACTCGGTGGCGCCGGGGCACGACGAGGCGATCGCTTTGGGCGAGATCGTTCTCGACCCATCGCGCCAGCAGCTCACGGTTCGCGGGAAGGGCGTGGCGCTCGCGCCCAAGGAGTTCGGGCTGCTTCGCGTGCTCATGGAGAATCACGGCCGCGTCGTCACCCGGCAAACGCTGCTCGACAAGGTCTGGGGCTACGATTTTGAGGGCGAGCAGCAAACCGTCAGCGTTCATATTCGCTGGCTCCGCGAAAAGATCGAGGAAGACTCACGCGCACCGCGTCACATTCTCACCGTCCGCAGCCGCGGTTATATGTTTAAAGCTTGACGCCGGCGGAATGGGCGGTGCCGGCGTTGGTCGCCGGTATCGTCGCCGGACTGGCGCTCGGCCGACTTCGCGCCGTGCGCCGGGAGCCGCCGGCGCTAGCCGCGCCGCCGTCGCCGCAGGCTCCCGTGCTCCCGGTCCAAGTCGAAAGTACGTTCGCGCCGTTGGTGCGAGCCTTGCCGCTCGGCGTGATCATCGTGAACCGCGCCCGTCACGTGGAGTTTTCCAATGCGGCGGCGGGCGCGATATTCGCTTTCGATCCGGAGCGCGCGATCGGGCTGCACATCATCGAGGTGGTTCCCAACGTCGAGTTGGAGCGCCGAATCGCCGATGCGTTGGACGGTGAAGGCTCGGTCGCCCCACTGATGCTCACTCGAGCGCGAGTTGCACGAACGTATCGCGTTTCGGTCTATCCGTTGACCGACGAGAGTCAGGAATCCAGCCGCGTGGTGGTCATCTCCGACGATCAGACGGCTCTCGCCCGCCTCGACCGTGCGCGCAAAGAGTTTCTCTCCAACGTCTCTCACGAGTTGCGAACGCCGCTTTCTTCGATCAAGCTGATGTTGGAGACGGTGATCGAGGCACCCGAACAGGAGGCGCGCGAACTCTTCGTGCCGCAGGCGCTAGCGCAAGTCGACCGGTTGACGGCGCTGGTCGGACAGTTGCTCGAACAGGCGCGTGCCGAGTCGGGACAGTTGAAGCTCGCGCTTCGCGACGTCGATTTGGAAGCGGTCGCCCGCCCGATCGTGTCCTCCTTCGAGCAACATGCATCGAACAAAGGCATTTCGCTCGAGCTAGCGGCGCTGCGCCCGGTTCGCGTCGAAGCCGATCCCGACCGCTTGTCGCAAGTCTTCGTCAATTTGATCGACAACGCGCTGCGGCATACCGCGCAGGGGGGGCGCATTCGCGTCGAGATCGACGCGCGCGACAGCGATGCGGTACTGCGCGTGCGCGACACCGGAGAGGGCATTCCGTATCGCGACCTTCCCCATATCTTCGAGCGCTTTTACGTCGTGGACCGGTCGCGAAACCGCGGAACGGGCGGCGCGGGCCTGGGGCTGGCCATCGTCAAGGGAATCGTCGACGCTCATGGCGGCGCGATTTCGGCGGAATCCATGCTCGGGCGCGGTACGGCATTTACTATCCGCTTGCCGATCATGCGCATCAAGCGTTAGAGGTTCCCGTCTCCGCGGGCGACGAACAAGCCACGCGATGTTCGCCGATACTGCCGAGCCGGCCGTAAGCGCTACCGGAACGAAGCTCAGCGTCGAGAGTCTGGACGTTTACTACGGGTCGTTTCAGGCGATCAAGAACGCGTCGCTAACCGTTCCGGTGAACCAGGTGATGGCACTGATTGGCCCGTCGGGGTGTGGCAAGTCGACGTTCATCCGCGCGCTCAACCGGATGCACGACTTGACCCCGGGCGCGCGCGTCGAGGGGCGGGTGTTGCTCGATAATCGGAACATCTACGCTCCGGAAATCGACCCGGTCACGATTCGCTATCGCATCGGCATGGTTTTTCAGCGGCCGAACCCCTTTCCAAAGTCGATCTTCGACAACGTCGTGTACGGGCCGCGGATTCACGGGGAGACCAACAAAGAAACGCTGATGGAGATCTGCGAGCGCAGCCTTCGGCGGGCCGCGCTATGGGACGAGGTCAAGGACCGTCTCGACCGCTCCGCGATGACGCTCTCTGGCGGTCAGCAGCAGCGCCTGTGCATCGCCCGGTGCTTGGGCGTGGACCCCGAAGTGATTCTGATGGACGAGCCGGCCTCGGCCCTCGACCCCATCGCCACGAGCAAGATCGAAGACCTGATCGAAGCCTTGAAAAGGGAATATACGGTCGTCATCGTGACCCATTCGATGCAGCAGGCCGCGCGTATTAGCGACAAAACCGCTTTCTTTTTGATGGGAGAGCTGCTCGAAACCGATACGACTGCGACGATCTTCACCAAGCCGAAAGACAAGCGAACCGAGGACTACATAACCGGCCGATATGGATAAGGTTGTAACAATCCTACTTAAACTAACCTTAATAAACAATCGCTAGACTCTAGTTTACACGCTTACTTCCTCGCCTACTTAAGGAGAATCTCCACCGTGTCACGTTCTCACGTTGGCTTTAGCCTTGGGCTTTTGGCGGCGGCAATCGTTCTGGCGAGCACGTCGTACGCACTGGCGGAAACGCAGGCAACACCAGTAGCGCAGACGAGCACTGCGGCAGATTTCGGTTCACCTCCGTCGGGCCAG
>JABCZE010000089.1 GCA_013289785.1 Vulcanimicrobiota bacterium
TTGCAGGCCAGTCAAGTCGACCGCGTCTGTGCATTGGCCGAAGGCAAGCCGTATTTCGCCGAAGAGTTGGTGAGCAGCGCGTTGGTGGCCCAAGGCAGCGTGCAGATCGACGCCGCACCTTTGAGCATTCGCGCGGGTGTGCTCGCACGCTTCGAGCAGCTGCCGCCGGATGCGCGGCGAGTCTTGCTGCGCGCGTCGGTAATCGGACGGACGTTCGAGGCAGGCCTGTTGGCGCGAGTGAACGATCGCGCGACCTCGGACATTTCCGAGGCTCTGGCGGGCGCGTGCGAAGCACAACTCGTCAGCGAGAGCCGCGAAAGCCTGGGCCAGTTCGCCTTCCGGCACGCGATCACGAGAGAAATCATCTATCGCGAGCTGCTTTCGGCCGAAAAGCAAACGATCCACAGAGAAGTTGCCGAGTGCCTCGAACAAACGGGAAGCGGTGATGCGGCCCAGGTCGCATACCATTGGATGGCTGCCGGCGATCGTGAACGCGCAACGGCTGCGCACGAGAGGGCCGGGGATCACGCGGTTGCACGAAGCGCGTACCACGATGCCGCGGTGGCGTTTGCGCGTGCTGCCGAGGCACCCGCCGGCGACGATCGTAAGCGATATGCCTCGCTGTGCGAGAAACTATCGCGGGCGCTTTCCATCAACGGCGAACTGAGCGATGCATGTGCCTGGGGAACGCGCGCCGTCGAGGCGTACATCGCCGCCGGCGATTTCCGCCAGGCGCTAGTCTTCGCGTTGTTTCTCGCGCGGCGTTATGGCGATGCAGGCCGGCCGGAGGATGGCATTACCATTATTGCACGCGCTCTGCCGCTGCTCGATGAGAATGACGAGCGAAGGCTTCGCTACGGCGCGCACGTGACGCTCGCGCGGCTCGAAGCGCAGCGCGGTGATGCCGATGCGGCTCTAAGCCGGCTTGCCGACGCGCAATCGGCTCCGGGCGAACACGAGCTCGAAGAGCGCCACCTCTTTTACGACTTTCGTGCCGACGTTCGCGCCACGAAAGGGCAGCTCGGCCTCGCGCGAACGGACGGTTTGGAAGCGATCCGTCTCGCACGCCAAATCGAGAACGCCGAGCGATTGAGCATTACGTTGAACAACTATGCGCGCTTCGCGTTCTTCGCCGGACGGACGGACGAGGCGATTGCGGCGTATGAAGAGGCCCTCGATCTGACGCAGCGCGAGCACCTCGGGCGAGCAGCGGCAATTGTCACGACTGCGTTGGCGTTCGTCTATCTCCTCACTGGCGACTTAGAAGCCGCGCGGCGCCTGCACGAACGTAGTTTCGAAAGCAGTGGCGGGGCGGTGATGGAGAGCGGTGCGGCAAGCATCGGCGTGCGCCTGGCCTACTTGCAGACGGACGACAAGCAAGTCCGCGACGGTGCGATAGCCGATGCGATCGGCGTCGCTTTCCGTTCCGGGCCCGAAAGCATCGGTCCCTTGGCCGGAAGCGTTGCCGCCCATTACGACGCAATCGGCAGACGTTCCGAAGCGGAGCAGTTGCGCTCGCGCGCACTTACAGAGATTCGGGGAGCTAATCTGGCGTTATGGCTGCTCGATCAGCTCGCCACCAGTAACGACGCCGCAGAGGTTGCGAAAGCGCGTGGGTTCCTTGCGCAGGCGGCGGCCGATCCCGATCATACGGTTGCGCGCGCCCATCTGACGCTCTTCGACGCGCGGGTGCAGCGGCGAGCCGGAAACGCTGCGGCGGCCAAGACGTTAGCGCACGATGCCGCGGCGCTTTTCGAGGATATCGGCTGGCCTTGGGAGCGAGCGCAAGCGCTGGAGATCGCGGGCCGCTTTGCCGAAGCCGGCGCACTCTATAGCCGGCACGGCTACACTCGCGACGCGCGGCGCCTGGCCGAAGCGCGCCGGCGCGTTCGACACCGTGCCGGCGCAGATCGTCTAACGCCGCGCGAATCGGAAGTTGCGCGACTCGCGGTCGAAGGAAGAAGCAATCGCGAAATCGCTGAGATGCTTTCAATTGGCGAACGCACGGTCGAGACGCATATTGCGGCGATCTTCGACCGCTTCGATTTGAGCTCGCGCCGGGAACTCTCGCGGGTTCTCGAGTGAGGCTTTAGCTCCCGCCGTTCTTGAGCTGCTTGCCCAAGAAGTCGCGCAGGTTGAACGTCGCGTCGTAAATGAAGTTGTAAATAACCCAGCGGCCCGATGCATTCATTCGCAGGACTGCGGTCAGAGTCGTCTTTGGGTTTGGGTGTCCGGCGGGGTTGAGGGTGACGGGAACGCGCACTTCGGCGCCCTTGACGACCGGCGTTCCCAAAACATACGTCGTCGCGTCCCACTGAGCATTGACGAAGGGGTCGAAGTCCAAGACGGGCTCTTCTTGGTTGGCCTTGCTATGCAAAACCGTCTGCAGCATCGTGTAAAGACTCGGATCGAGCGTGGACTTGATCTGCGAAAGGTGCGCCGTCCATTCATGGTTGGGTTGGACGAGATACCAGCCGTAGAAGTTTTTCACGACGGCGGTCGCGCTCGGAACCGCGGTCGAATTACTCGCAAGCGCAGAGCTTGAAGCGGCAAAGGCCAGACAGGCACCGAGCAGGGTTAGTTTATTCATCATGACGCTAACTTTAGCGGGCCGCCTGTACGAAAGCGTTCGAAGTGTGCGCGAGGGCGCTACCGGGGCGGATCGGGCCAAACGCCTTTCTGCGCGGCTGCCGCAATGTCGACGTGCCAGGAGATCGCCGCGAAGCTGGCCCGATCCTCGGCGTCGAGGCCTTCGGCCGCCGCCTGCACGATAGCTCGCGCGCGGTCGAGCATGCGCGAGGCTTCGGGAAGATTCCCCTCGAGGCGGAAGACCTGAGCGGCGGCCCAATAGCAGTATTCCGGCCAATCCGTCGTGTCGGGAAGCCCCTTTTCGTTGGCGAGGAGACTGCGCACGCGATCGTGCGCGGCAGGCAGGTTGGCCAACGCGGCGTGCCACACCGCTAAATCGGCGAGCGTCTTGCTCGCCCAAACCACTGACTGCGAACGCGCCCGAACCTCGAGCGCCATCTCCGCGTGCGCGATTGCGCCGGTCAAGTTGCCGGCGGCCGCTTCGGCATAGGCAAGATTCTCCAGCGCCGAGGCCTCGATCAACCCGAACTCGAGCTCTTTGGCAAGTTCGCGGGCTTCCAAGGCGGCCGATTGCGCGCCTTCGATATCGCCCGCGCACGCCCGCAGGAAGCCGAGGTTCGCGAGCCCGATGACGCGACCGCGGTCGTCGTGCACGGTCTCAAAGAGCGCGACGGCTTTCTCGGTCGCCGCAACGGCTCTTGCGAAGAATCCCAATCGCGTTTCAAGGACGGCTTGGTTCAGCGCTTCGCCGGCGGCTTTGGTCATGTCGCCAAGGTCGGTAAAGAAGACCGCGGCATAGGCGAAGTGCTCGCGGGCCTCCGCGTACCGCGTTCCGGTTGCCGTAAGCGCGAGCCCCAGCCGGCCACGCGCTCGCGCTTCGGCCGGCCGGTCGGCCAGCGCCGTGGCGCGCTCGAGCCAGCGTTGACCCAGGGCCATGCAGCGTTCGACATCCCGGCGATTGTACGCGATCGAAAACGCGCTCGACAGCGAAAAATACTCCAACACTGGATCGGTGGCATCCGCGGCCGCGCGTTCCGCCTCGTCGAACAACGTTTCGGCCTCCGAGAGATTTCCGCGATGGGCCTCTACTTCGGCGAGAAAGCACAGTGCCTGCGCCGTTCCTGCGGCCGTTGCCGATGCGCGGCCGCAGGCGAGTGCGCGGGACGCGGCAGCGTGTGCCTCCGCGAGTCGTCCAAGAGAAAACGCGAGCTTCGCCTCGGCGATGTGGAGTCGCCAGGCGGCATCGCCGTGCGGCGCGAGCGTTCGCAGTTCGCCGATTGCCGCTTCGAGCTTTACCAGATCGGTCATGCTCATCGCAAACTCGATCTCACGCAAGAAGGTGAGACGATGCAGCTCCGGATCGGCGAGGTTCGTCGCAAGTTCCTTGAGGCTCGCGAGGGTGGATTCTTGGGCGGGGCGATTGCCGCGGCGAGACTCGATGGTCTCGCGTTCGAGGAATATCTCGGCACGCGTGCGCGGGTCGGTGGAAAGCGCTAAGGCCCGATCGCTGAGCGCGTGGGCTTCGTCCAAGGCGCCGACCGCAATGGCTCGCCGCGCCGCTGTCAGGTAGCTTCGAGCGGCATTCGCGCCGTCGCCCGCAAGCTCGTAATGGCGAGCGATGGTGGCTGACAGTTCGGATGCGCGGTCCGCGTAGAGCTCTTCGAGGACGCGCGCCACGCGGCGATGCCGTGCAGCGGCGCGTTCTGGTGGAACCGCGCGGGCAATCGCTTCCTGAAATATCTGGTGAGAAAACGCGTACTCGAACAATCCGCGTCCGGTTGCCTCGCGCACGATGCGCCGGTCGAAGAGTTCGTCGAGCGCGCTGCCGATCGTCGCCTCGTCCCATCCGCTAACGTCGCGCAGCGCGTCGTGCGAAAACCGGCTGCCGACGAACGCGGCGATCTCGGCAGCGGTGCGCGCCTCCTCCGAGAGCTGGCCGATGCGCGCCACAACGAGGGCTTCGAGGCTCGCGGGCGGAGCGCTCCGTTCGCCGTGCCGCAGGTCGTCGATGAACTGCGTTAGGAAGAGCGGGTTCCCGGCCGAGACCGTCAGCAAATTGACGGCTTCCAGATCGGGCATCTCGGGTAAGGCGCCGGTCAGTTCGTGGACGTCGTCGAGCGATAGGGTCCGCAGCGATAGGCTATGCGCGCAGGCGGCGGCACGCGCCTCGCTTCGCAAACGGTGCAGCGGATGCGGCCGAGGGGTTTCGTCGTCGCGATACGTTGCGACGATCATGATGCGCTCGCCGGAGATTCGTCGCAGCAACGACCGTAACAACGTAATCGAACCGGATTGGGCCCAATGCAGATCTTCGAGCACGAGCAGCAGCGGGCGTGGCTGCGCGAGGCCGGAGAAGCAGCGGAAGAGCGATTCGAACAACCGGATGCGCTCGCTCTCGGCATCGATGTGGGGAACTTGCGGCAATCCGGCGACGCGCGTGCGAATCTCGGGAATTAGCTCCGCGATACAGGCCAGCCACATGCCGCCTTTCAGCGACGCAACCAACGGCAACGCCGAACGTAGCGCATCAACGACGCTCTCATATGGAGTCGCCTCCGGCGAGCCGGTGGCACCGATGAGGACTCGCCCGCCGCTCTCTTCGACTGTGTGCGCGAACTCGAGGATCAAGCGAGACTTGCCGACGCCCGGCTCTCCGCCCACGAAAACGCAGGCGCCGCGGCCGCGGGCGACACGGCTCCAGGTCTCGACCAGCTGTCCCATCTCCGTTTGCCGGCCCACGAACGGCAGGGTCGCCCGATGCGCCAAACTCGGTGGGGCGGCGGCGGGTTCGAGCTGGGCGTTTGCGTCAGAAACGTCACCTCGCGCGATCGTTTCGCGCAAGGTCAGCGTTTCGGGCATCGGCGCAACGTTTAGCTCCAGGCGCAGCAGCTTGGCGAAGCGTTCGTACTCGGCCAGCGCTCCGGCACGGTCGCCGGATTCGCAACGGAGCGCCATGACTTGACGTACGACGTCTTCACGCCATGGATCGATTGCGAGGATTTGTTGGGCACGGGCAATTCCGCCGGCGAAGTTGCGCTGCCGGCGGCCTTGCGAGACGAGTTGCAACAGCCCCGCGAGAAAGGCGTTGCGGTGCCGTTCGCGCTCCGGAAAGATCCACTCGTCGTAAAGCGTTGCCAACAAGTCTCCACGATAAAGGTTGACGGCGTCCTCGGTTCGTTGCGGGTCGCCGATGAGCCGGTTGAACTCTTCGACGTCCAGCCACAAGTGCAAATCCGGGCGAAGGAACACGCTGTCGCCGTCGATGATGAGGGCTCGCCCCTCCAGCTCCGGCGGCAAAACGCGAGCCAGATCGTAGAGCGTCATGCGCAGCTTGGTGCGCGCCGGTTCCTCCTCGTCGTCCGGCCACATGACGTACGCGAGGAAATCGCGCGCAATGGGAGCGTCGCGATTGAGCAGCAAATAGGCGAGAACTGGAAGGGTTTTGCGGGGCGTCGCGAGCTTAAAAGGCGTCCCGTTCACCTCCACCGCGACGTGGCCCAACAGCCCGATGCGAAGTTCGGGTTCGGGGCCAGATTGCGGCGGATCTCTTCCGGCAACGCGTCGCGCCATTTCACACGGTTCGCGTGTGGCTTCGCGTTCCTTCTGTCTTGGGAGCCTAACGAGTCGATTCCGGCGGTACGGTGGGTATTGGGAGAAGCGACGAGACTTGCGGCGTTGGGGCTTGCGGCGCCGTGGACTGACGGATGCGGGGCTGCTCCAGGCGCGTCTCCGTCATCGGGCCGAATGGATTAGTTAGTCCCGAGGAGAGCGCCATTGCGGCGACGATCGTGAGGATCGGAAGCAGCGGTATGGATGCCATAGCTACGCGCACTTTGGGCATTCTGCACGTTAACCACGAAGCAACGATCGACACGATGCAGGCAACCGGAAAGGAAAGAAAACCCAAGACGATTATCCATACCAGCGGATTCGCAGCCGATCCCGGCGCGTCGAACGCCATCGGCACGCCCGCAACGGCGATCAATAAGCCCGGAACCGAGAGCAGGCCCCAGACCGCCGTCACGACGATTGCGAGAACCGGCGCGGGCGTGCGATTATTCGCCACCGTTAGCGCTTCTTCGAGAGGCCCTGCCACCCGAGCAGCCCCGCAACCAGCAAGGCGAGGCCGATGGTTCCGAGGAGGCCGGAAACCTCTCCAACGTCTCGCATCATGCCGCTGGGGTCCATCGATTGCGGCATCTGACCG
>JABCZE010000090.1 GCA_013289785.1 Vulcanimicrobiota bacterium
CGACTTTGCGCACGCCACGATCGCGGGCAAGGGGGCTCCCGAGCTGCTCGACCGGCGGTGGCTCGAGGACGAGTTTATAACGACCGTGCAGAACCGCGGAACCGAAGTCATCAAAGCGCGCGGGGCCTCGTCGGCTGCCTCGGCGGCCAACGCTGCCATCACCGGCGTGTACAACCTGACCCACGACACCCCGCCCGGCGAACGCTATTCGGTCGGCCGCTACTCCCACGGGGAATATGGAGTTGACCAGGGATTGATCTTTTCGTTCCCCTCCCGCACGGAAAATGGCGTCTCTCGAATCGTCGAAGGCGTTACGCACGACGAGTTCGGCAAGCGCAAGCTTCAAGAAACGCTTGAAGAGCTGCGCAAGGAGCGCGATGCCGTGAGGGAGCTTGGCCTCATTCCCGCCTAGCGACTAACGGACTCGCCAGTCTCGCAACGAAGTACGGCTTTATGAGCGGTTCCCCGGGCAACGATCCCGACCTGGATCTTATTCACGTGAACGTTGCTTCGCCCGCCGGAGCCTATACGGTCGGCAGCATCTCCTTTTTTCGTTATATCCTTCGGCTCGGTGAGTTAGGGCTGCGGCTTTCGCTCGCGGATCAAGAGGCCGTCGACGTCCTCTTAGCGATTCCGCATGCGCTGGGGCCCGAAGAAGAGGTTGCTTTTGTCTCCGGCCGCGGCTGGCGCGTCGTTCCGGCGCAAGGCGAGATGGATTGGCCGGTGCTGGAAGCGACACCGGAACGGCTTCATAGCGCTTTCGAACGAGCCCGCAGCCTGCTCTGGACTCATGCCGCGCGCTTCCAAGTGAGCGCCGGCGAAATTGCCTCGATCGAGGAAGAGCTCGATGCCGTCTACGGCGTCTTGATGCGCGCGCAAGCCGCCGGCGTCGCCGTCAACGTATCCTATGTAGCCTAGGCTCTGCTCGGGTGCAGGTACTTTTCGACTTCCCCCTGGTCGGCGCCGGGGGCGAACCCATCTCGTTCGCCCGTACGATCCACTCCCACGGCTGCGCGCGCCTGCCGCCGGCGAGTGTGGAACAATCGCCGCTACGTTACCTACGTCGCTTTCGCGTCGGAAACCGCGTCGTGGAGCTTACGCTCGAAGAGCGCGGCGGCAGGCTGATCGTTAGGTCGCCATCGCGGCTTGGGCGTAACGAGGTCGAACGCGTACGGGCGCTCGTTGCAAGGATGTTCCGCTTTCACGACGATCTCGCGCCCTTTTACGCCAAGATCGCCGGCGATAAAATGCTCGGGTGGGCGAGCAGCGGTGCCGGACGCATTCTCGCCAGTCCGACCGTATTCGAAGACGTCGTCAAGACGATTTGCACGACAAACTGCGCGTGGTCGGCGACGGTCCGCATGACGACGGCGCTGGTCGAGCTTGGCGGCGGCGCCTTCCCCGAGCCCGAGCTTCTGGCCGCGACCCCCGAATCGTGGTATCGAGACGCCGCGCGGATGGGCTACCGCGGGCCGTACGTGCGGAGCATCGCAAGGGATGTCGTCGCCGGTACGTACGACCTCGAATCGCTGACCGAGCCGGCGCGTCACTCCGACGAGGGCGCGGAAGAAATGCTCCTCGCGCTGCCGGGAATCGGGCCGTACGGCGCGGCGCACGTCATGCAGTTGCTGGGGCGCCATCGACTGCTGGTCCTCGACTCCTGGACGCGCCCAACCTATCTTCGGCTGACCGGCAAGAAGCGAGCCGCCGATTCGACGATCCGCCGCGCCTTTTCGCGTTACGGCGACTTCGCTGGGCTCGCGTTCTGGCTTTTCCTGACGAGGGATTGGATCGAAGAAGCATAGAGGGCAAGCGGTTGCCTTTGCGATAGACTCGTAGATGCGCAGCTTGAAAACGAGTGCCGCGACCCTCTTGGTTGCAGTCTTTCTGCCCCTTGCGGTGCAAGCGGGTACTACGGGCGCAGTCTCCGGCAGGGTCGTCGATGCCGACTCACAAGCGCCGATTGCCGGCGTGGTAGTTACCGCGAGGGCTCCGTCGCAAGCCGCGACCACGACCACCGATGCCGGCGGAACCTTCCACTTCCTCTCGCTGGCGCCCGATACGTACGTGCTTTCGTTCAGCAAGCCACCCTACAACGCGCTTTCGCAAAGCGGCATCTCGGTCTTTGCCGATCAGACTCAAACCGTGAACGTCAAGATGGTGAACCTGCGCACGATCGCTCACGTGACGTCGCAAGCCACGGGCAGCCTCGTGAAGTCCGGCGTTACCGGCGACGTCTATTCGATCAACGCCGCAGGGCAGCAAGCCGCGCAAGGCTTGTCGGGCCCGGGCAGCTTGAATAACGCCTACGGCGCGATCGCCTCGGTGCCGGGTGTGTCGCTCGACACTGGCGAGAACAGTTGGTGGCAGACCGTCCATATTCGCGGCGGCGACATCGATCAGGTCGGCTACGAGTTCGACGGTATTCCCGTCAATCGCGCGTATGACAACGCGCCGCAGACGATGCTCTCGACGCTGGGAAGCCAGGAGGTTCAAGTCTATACCGGCGGCGTGCCGGCCGGCTCCGACGCTCAGGGAATCTCCGGCTACGTCAACCAGGTCATCAAGAGCGGCACGTATCCCGGCTATGCCGATGCAAACCTTGGGGTTGGTTATCCGGCTTTCTATCATCAAGCGTCGGTGGAAGCCGGCGGCTCGACGCCGGACCGAAACTTCAGCTACTACGTCGGCCTGGGCGGCGCTAACCAAAGTTTTCGCTACGTCAACAACGACGACGGCTCCAACATACCCAATTCATTCTTTTATCCGGTAAACGCACTGCCGGGTAGCAACGGCTTCGTCTATACCGGGCCCCCCTCGCCGCTGCTCTTTACGACCGGCCTTGGATTTTCGCTGGCGACGCAGTCGCTGCGCGACAGCCTGGTCAACCTCCACTTTGGGATTCCGCATCACGGCAACGGGCTGCGCGACGACGTGCAGGCGCTCTGGATGACCAGCGAAAGCCTCAACCAGTACTTCAGCTCGACCAACGATTTTGGCGCCAATATCGTCCAAGCGCTCTACGGCCCACTCACCTTTGACGACAGCTATCTCTACCATGGCGCAACTCTGCAGCCGTTCCAGCCCAACGAGCTTACGAAATACTTCTTTCCGAACAGCCCCCAACACGCGTTCCAGGGCCCAGTGCCGACCAATCTGCGCGATCCCAACGAGAACGGCGTGGCCGTGGAGAAGCTGCAGTACCAGCACGAGTTTAGCGCGGCCTCGTATTTGCGCTTTTACGGTTACGCGATGTACTCGACGTGGAACATTAACGGATATAATTCGACCGCCCAGCCGTACTACGGCTGGGAACTGCCGTACTTTTTGCCCGACCACACGTACGGCTTCAACCTAAGTTACGCCAATCAACTTAGCGCGCAGAACCTCTTGACGGCCTCGGCGAGCTACACGTATTCGGCGCTCCAGCGTTACGACGTGACCTTTTTCAGCTCGGACTGGGACATCACCAACTTCGTCGGAGTCAACGGCAAGTGCTACGACCCGTCGTCGGGGGCACAGATCGGCTGCTACGACCAGTCTCCCGGTACGCTGAGCGATCCGTCGCCGCCGCCGACGTACTCGTGTCACTCGAGCCCCAAGCTGCCCGCATGCGCTCCCGGCGTCGATCCGAAGTGGCTCGTCACGAACACGAGCTTCAACGGTGCGCTCAATCAGGTTCACGCGGCGCCGAGCGGCTATTCGATCAACGACCAGTGGAGTCCGAACGATCGATTGAACGTCAACCTCGGGCTGCGTCTGGAAGACTTCCAGTACATCCTCGGCGATACCAGTCCCAACGATCCGGCGAGGCAGTTTTGGTTCAATGCGTACAACGCCGAGTATTGTTTCGCGCCCGGCGTCAATAACAACAAACCGATCGACCGGACGCAGAGCGGAATCGGTCCGTGCCCGAACGTCAACGGCGTCCAGACCGTGCCGCTGGGTCAGTCGCCCTATGGGCCGTTGACCAACACCAGCGGCGGGTCGTATACCCTGGCGCGTTTCCAACCGCGTCTCGGAACGACCTATACGCTCAGTCCCAACAGCGTGCTGCGGGCGTCGTTCGGCGTCTACGCGCGGCCGCCGAACTCCTCGAACTCGCAATACAACACGCTGCAAGAGGACTTGCCGGCGTATCTCGGGTCGCACTTCTACGGCTATGGTTTCAATACGCCCGATCACCTGATTGAGCCCGACACGTCGTACAACTACGACCTCTCGTGGGAGGACCGCCTCAAGGGCACGGACTTAAGTTTTAAACTGACCCCGTTCTTCCGGGCGACGCGCGATCAGCTGCAGAACTTTTACATCGACCCGCAAGGCGGCCTCGAATCGGAGCTCAACGTCGGCAGCCAGCAGAGCAGCGGCGTCGAGTTTGCGCTGCAGAAGGGCGACTTCTCGCGCGACGGTCTCAGCGGCCAGCTGGCCTTTACGTACACGCACAGCCAGATCAAGTATCAGAACTTCAACGGCACCAATCAGAACGTCATCGATCAGCTCAACGGCTACATTCAGCAGTACGACTCGTTCCTCAAAGGCCACGGTGGCTTTCCATGCTATAAGTACGAGAATCACGGCGGCGGGGGAACGCTCAACTGCAGCCAGAGCGGCGTCGTCAAGAATCCCTACTACAATCAACCTTATCAAAACATCTTTTCCGACAGCGCCTGGTATCCGACCTACGACGTGATTCCGGGGCCCTCGGCGGCCGCAAACGGATACGCGGTGCCCTATGTCGTGGCGTTGATCCTCAACTACCGGCATCAGCGCTTTGCGGTAACCAACTCGTGGAGCTTCGGATCCGGCGCCGAGTACGGCTCGCCGACGCAATGGCCGGGCTACTTCCCCAACTCGTGTTATCGGCCCGGCAATGTGTGGCGGATGACGCACGCGAACGCCGCCGATCCTTCAAACTGCGATGACGGTGGAAACTTGCCGCTCTTTATCCCGGACAAGTTCACCGGGGGATACGATAACCTCGGTGCCTTCAAAGAGCCGTGGCAACTGCAGATGGGGCTGGCCTTTAGCTACGACGTGAGCCCGCGCGTGACGGCGCGGCTGAACTTCACCAATCTGCTCGACGTCTGCGGTCAACGTGGCTACGCGTGGGACAACCCATCGATTTGCGTCTACGGCTCGCTGCCGACGAACTTCTTGTATGCCGCCGGCAACTTCTATCCGAACTCGAAGTCCGCGGTGCCGCCCCCGCAGTTGCAGTATCCCTACTCGTTCTGGTTCAACGGAAACAACACCGGTTTCTTAGGCGTTGTCGAGCCAATGCAAGTCACGGGGTCGCTTACCTTTAGGCTCTGAAAGCAAAGTAGACTGCCCCGACGATGAGCGCGTAGCTGACGAGGTAATTCCATTTGGGAACCTGACCGAAGACGAGAAGTGCGAAGACGGTAAAGACCACGAGTGTGATCACTTCTTGCAAGATCTTCAGCTGCGTGAGGCTGAGCGCCGTGTACCCAACGCGGTTCGCCGGAACCTGGAAGCAGTATTCGAAGAGCGCGATTCCCCAGCTTGCAAGAATCGCGATGACCAGCGGGCTCTTGGTATGCTTGAGGTGACCGTACCATGCCAACGTCATGAAGACGTTGGAACAGATCAATAAGATTACGGCGACGGGGACGGGATAACGAGTAAGAATCTGACTCAGCAACTCTGCGGACCCCCTTTGATGGCGGAGTATACCCAAATCTGCCTGCGCGCAGCAGTAGGAGAAGAAGGTCGCCTAGCGATCGGGCATGCGGTCGCGCGGGTGCGCTTCGTCGTAGGCGCGGCGTTTGTGGCCCATTGCGAGCTGTAAGTAGATGCCGGTCGTCGCCAAGCTTTCGTGGCCGAGCAGCTCGCGAACGGTCTCCAGGTCGACGCCGTTTTCGACGAGATGAGTGGCGAACGAATGGCGCAGCGTATGCGGGCTGGCGTGTTTTTGAATGCCGCTCACGCGATAGATGTTGCTGAAGATTCGCCAGACGTGCTGCGGCGTAAGCGCTTTGCCGCCACGGCCCAAAAACAGCGCCGGGTCGGAGCTGCGCGGCCGCACCCGCAGGTACGCCTCAATCGCTTCGGCCGCGGCATGGTTGATCAGCACGGTCCGTTCTTTGTTCCCCTTGCCGGTCACGCGAATCGTCCGCTCGGCCAAGTCGACGTTGGAAAGGCGCGCGCCGGCAAGCTCGGCGCGGCGCATACCGCTGGCATAAAACAGCTCCATGATTGCGGAGTCGCGCAGCCGCGCGGTATCGGACCGGCCGGCGACCGAGGTCCGCAAGAGCCGCCCGACCTCGTCGACCTTCAGGGGCGCGGGTTTGCGCTTTGCCACGGAGGGCCCCGGAATCGCGGCCGCAGGATCGTCGGCAAGCACGCCGGTGATCTTCAAGAACCGGTACAGCGCCTTGATGGACGACAGCTTGCGGCAGACGGTCCGGCTGTCGTACTTTCGAGCGTCAAACATGTAGGCGATGTAGCGTCGAACCTGCGTCGATTTTACGGCCCGCAGGGACGCGTCTGGGAACTCCTCGGGCCGTTCCTCGTGGCCGCGCCGCACGAACGCCGCAAACTCTTGGAGATCGCGCTCGTAGGCGGCGACCGTCAAGGGGCTGCGCTGGCGCTCGGTCAGCAAGTAGGCAGCTAGGTCTCGAACGCAGCCTTCTGCTTCTGAATGCGACATAATAAATCTTTTATCGCATTCGAGCAGAAGAAAGTCAAGGGGGCCGGCGTTAGTTGGCCGGCACCCCCGCCAGGGCGTAATT
>JABCZE010000091.1 GCA_013289785.1 Vulcanimicrobiota bacterium
AAAAGGTGGCGGAACGAAGATGCAGGTGTGCGTCGCGCCGGTCGCCTCGACGGCCTCTTTGACGGTGTCAAAGACGGGCAGTCCGTGCGGCGTCGTCTGGCCGCCCTTGCCGGGCGTCACGCCCCCCACCAGATTGGTTCCGTACTTCACCATGCGGTCGGTGTGATACGAACCCTCCGCGCCGGTAATGCCCTGTACGATCACCCGGCTGTTCTTGTCTAAAAAAATCGACACGCGCTCAACCCTTCATCTCGGAAGCGAGCCGCACCGCCTCGCGAGCGCCTTCGTCCATCGTCTCTACCGGCGTCATCCCGGCATCGGCGAGAATGCGGCGCCCCTCTTCTTCGTTGGTTCCGGTCAAACGAATGACCAATGGAATCTTTCGCGACGCGGTTTCTTGCATCGCGTCGACGATGCCGCGCGCAACTTCGTCGCCGCGCGTGATGCCGCCGAAGATGTTGATGAAAAAGACGGTCGCACCGGTGTTGTTGACGACCAGCTCGTAGCAGTTGCGAACCCGTTGCGCGTTCGCGCCGCCGCCCACGTCGAGAAAGTTTGCAATCTGGCCGCCGGCATTGCTGACCGCATCCATCGTCGCCATCGCGAGCCCGGCACCGTTGGCCATCGTGCCGACGTCGCCCGGAAAACGGCGAAAGTTACGAATGCCGACGCCAGCTTGCGACGCGAGCGTTTCGTCCTCGTCGAGCGGCAGCACCGCGTGCCATTGCGCGAACTCGGGGTTTTTGAACAGAGCGTCGTCGTCCAGCTCGACCTTCGCATCGGAAGCAACGACGCGTCCGTCCGCGGTAAGCGCGAGCGGGTTGACCTCCACGAGCTTGGCACCGTACCGGAAAAACAGCTCGTACAAGGCACCGGCGATCGCCGGAAACTGTTTGCGAAAGCCCGGATCGAGCCGTGCCGCAAATGCGAGCTCGCGCCCGATGAAGGGCGAGTATCCGATCGCGGTATCTACCGGAAACTTCACGATCGACTCGGGGTGATGCTCGGAGACTTCTTCGATGTCCATGCCGCCGAATGGGCTGACGATGAAGACGGGCTTGCGCACCGCGCGATCGATCGCGACCGCGCAGTAGGCTTCCTTTACGATGTCGAGCTTCTCTTCGACCAGCAGCGATTTTATCGGTTCGCCCTGCGGATTCTGGCGATTGGGCGGCATCGGCGTCGCGAGGATCTCCTCGGCGACGCGGCGGCCTTGCGCGGCATCACTCGCCATCTTGATCTTGCCGGCCTTGCCGCGGCCGCCCATGAGGACTTGCGCCTTGACGACCCACTCCCCCGGGTTCTTTTCGATGAACTTCGCGACCGCGTCGGGCGTCAACGCGTGCTCGCCGCGCGGCACCGGAATGCCGGCGCGTCTAAAAAGCTCCTTGCCCTGGTACTCCATCAAATTCATAGCGGGCCGACAGGTTCGCCCGCGGTCACGTTTGTCATCCTCACTCGAAGGACTTGCTATCTCTGTCGCACTTCGTGAAAGTCGGCTGCTGGGGCGGTTCGATGGTGTCGACGAAGGAACCGATACTTCCATTCGCAACGGGTTCGATTCCCGTCCGCTCCAGCCGCTGAGCCATTGCGTGAGGCGAAATCGATGTGATAGTCTGGAAGTAAGTATCGGTTCCGCTGTCGACATCGCGAGAGGCATCCAAGGGGGATGCCTCTCGTCATTTCAGGCGCTTGATGCGCAGCGCTATTACGGCGCGATGCTTACGGAGTCGCCGGAGGGCTTTTTCGGCGCGGACGGCAGCGTCATGATCGGGTCGCCGCCGGCGGGATACTTCCAGTAGTCGAAGGTGCCGGGGCACAGCGCGTTTCCGCCAACCACGACGGTCCCTTGCTGCTTATTTCTCAGCGTGTTCTTCGTGCCGACGATGAAAGGCTGAGCGACCTGGGTTGACCCGGCGTCGCAAGGATCGGCGAGATATGTCGCTCCCTGCGATGTCAGCGTGCTGCCGGATAGGCTGGCTTGGTCGATGACGGTTTGACGGGCGCCGCCCACCTCTTGATTGGTCAGCGCGAGATATTTGCCATCCCACATGACGGGGCCCGGCGAGTAAATCGTTTGCGCGAACGACAAAGTTCCGAAGTTCGAGCAAACGCCAACGGCACCGCCACCGCTCGGCTCGCCCTCCGCGACCTGCGGCCCCGTGCGACCCGAGCCGATCGCCCACATCGTATAGCACGCCGTCGAGCTCTGCCAGCAATTGATGTTTTTGTGATATTTGTAATACGTACAGTCTTGGTCCGGACCGCCGCGGTTAAGCCCGCCGGCGAGTAGGACGCTGTAGGTGTTCGCATGCATGACGCAGCCCTTCGCAACGCCGGGAAATGTTCTAAAAGGGTGCTGGCCGCCGTGATGGTACCCCACCAATCCCTGCGCCGTCGCTATGAAGACGTTGCCGAAGAGGTCGACGCATTGAGCACCGGGTTGATCCAAGCCGGTCAGTTTGCCCACGGCTTCGCCTGACGCGTAGTCGTAAACGTAGACGTCGTTGGTGGCGAGATCCGAGACGTAGAGCAGCTTCGCGATCTTCGTTGCGCCGGGCTTCATCCACGACTGGCCGTGGTCTGAATGTGCCTGGGGCGCGAGCGGCGTCAGCGCCGTTGCGGGGCTGGCCGGACCCGCGCCGCAGCCGTTCAGCAGCAGAAGCGCGCCGCATAAACTTAGCGCGGCACCGTCGGAACGGCGGCCGTTCACTCCAGCCGCCCGAGCAGCGAGCGGGCGATGATAATCTGCTGAATCTCCGAGGTGCCTTCGTAAATCTCGGTGATCTTTGCGTCGCGGTAGTGCCGCTCGACGGGAAACTCGGTCGTGTAGCCGTATCCGCCGTGGATTTGCAATGCTTCGGCGGCATGTTTGCGCGCCGCGGTTGAAGCAAAGAGCTTGGCTTTGCTCGCAGGAATTGCAAAGGATTCGCCCGCGTCGGCCAGAGCCGCGGCCCGATAGGTGAGCATTCGTGCAGCGTCGAGGTCCATCGCCATCTGCGCGATCTTGAACGACACACCTTCAAACGCGCCGATCGGTTTTCCGAACGCGACGCGCTCTTTGGCGAACTTCACCGATTCGTCGAGGCACGCCGCGAGAATTCCAACGGCCTGCGCGGCGATGCCGATGCGTCCGGCGGTCAGCGCGGTCATCGCGTTGCCGAAGCCGGCACCCTCTTCGCCGAGCAACGCGTCGCGCTTCACGCGCACGTCGTCGAAGGCCAAGTCGCACGTGTTGCTGGTGTGGATTCCGAGTTTTTCGGTGACGCGCTCGATCGTGATGCCGGGCAAGCTCGGTTCGAAAAGAAAGGCGCTGACGCCCCGAGCACCGGGCCCACCGGTGCGAAACATTCCCATGACGACGCCCGCATAGCTGCCGGTGCTGCACCACTGCTTTCGGCCGTTGAGCGTGTAGCCGCCGTCGGAAGGCTTTGCCGTCGCGCGCAAGGCCACGGCGTCGGATCCCGCCTCGGATTCGGTCAATGCGAATCCGGCGAGGACGTCGCCGTGTGCCAGCCGCGGCAGCCAATGCTCCTTCTGCTCTTTGGTACCGAGTTTGAGAATCGCCGAAGCGATCATCGAGTGAACCGAGACGGTCACCGCCGTTCCCGCGTCGACCCGCGCGAGTTCCTCGACCGCGAGCGCGTAGGAGAGGTAGTCCGCTCCAGCGCCGCCGTACTCTTCGGGAACGAGAATTCCCATGATGCCCGCGCCCGACAGCTTGCCGTAAAGCTCGCGCGGAAAAACGTGGTCCCGATCCCATTGCGCGACGAATGGTGCGATCTCGCGCTGCGCGATCTCGGCCGCGAGCGCTCCGATCTGGCGCTGCTCCTCGCTTAACTCAAACTGCGAAATGCGCCGCTACTCCACGCGAACGAGCAACGCGTCGCCTTGGCCGCCGCCGGAGCAAATGGTCGCTACGCCGTATCCGCCGCCGCGTTTGCGCAGTTGGTTGATCAGCGTCGTTACGATCCGCGCACCCGAGGCGCCGATGGGATGTCCCATGGCGACCGCGCCGCCGTATTGGTTGACGAAACCGTCCTCGAGCCCCAGACGGCGAGCCGAAATAATCGCGACGGCTGAGAAGGCTTCGTTAATCTCCCACACGTGGATGTCGCTGGTGCTCAACCCGGTGCGGTCGAGCAGCTTACGCGCCGCCATGGCCGGCGTCAAGCTAATGTAAGGCGAGTCCCACGCAACGGTGGCGTGCTCGACAACGGTCGCTAGGGCTTTGTATCCGTGCTCTTGTGCGTAGTCTGCATCGGCGAGGATCAACGCGGCAGCGCCGTCGTTGACGCCCGGCGCGTTTCCGGCCGTCACCGTGCCGTTGCGTTCCAGCGGCTTGAGCTTCGCCAGCGCCTCGATGCTCGATTCGGCCCGTACCGCTTCGTCGCGGTCGACGAGCACGTGCGGCTGATCGCCCGTGATGAACGGCGCGTAGGACGCGTAATCCAGCGTAAACTCTTCCGAAGGCTCGTGATCCCAAACCGACGTTGAGCCGCCCACTGCAACCGGCACCCGCACCTTCCCCTGGCGCGGGAGCCGCTCGACGACGACCTTATCCTTTGCCTTGCTCGCGACTTTCACGCCGACGATCTCGTCGGCAAAGTGCCCGGCCGCGTGTGCGGCGGCGGCCCGGCGATGGCTGTCCAGCGCGAAGATATCTTGCTCTTCGCGCGTGAGACCGAGCTCGTTGGCGACTTTGCTTCCCTGCGTCGCCATCGTCATCGGGAAATACTGATCCCAAAGACCGTCGAAAATCATCGAGTCGACGATCGTACCGTCGCCGAAGCGATAGCCCCAGCGCGCGTCGCGCAACAAATACGGCGCATTCGACATCGACTCCATCCCGCCGGCGGCGACGACCGAGTTGGCTCCCGCGTTAATCGAGCGCATCCCGTTGACGACGGCGAGCAATCCCGACGCGCATACTTTGTTGATGGTGTCGGCGGTCACGGTCTTGGCGAGGCCCGACTTAAAGAGTACCTGGCGCGCCGGATTCTGTCCCACGCCGGCCTGCAGCACTTCGCCGAACGTCACGTGCTCGATCTGGGTCGGATCGACCTTCGAGCGTTCGATTGCGGCGGTAAGTGCCACGGCGCCCAGCGTCGTCGCGGAGAGAGGAGCGAGCGCTCCCCCGAGTTTGCCGAACGGCGTGCGCGCCATTCCGAGAACGACCGTTTTTGAAGTGTTGGAAATCATACTCGACGCAGTTTCGATTCCGGCCTCTAAAGGCCTAGGCGACCCCCCAACCGTAGCCGGATCTCCTCCAGCTCGCGTCGCGGCCATCGCTCCTAATGCTTAACCACGACCGGGCAGGTCTCACACTCGAATTGAATCGTGACGTGCGTTATGCCGAAGTGCTCGCGCGCGCAGTCGTCGATCTCGCGCAGGACGTTCGTCGCTTCGCTCAAGCGGCGGTCGTCGAGTAGCACGTGGGCCGAGAGCGCGTGCGAGCCGCTCCCGATCGACCAGACGTGCAGGTCGTGAATGCCGGTTACGCCGCCGATTTTTTCGAGATGCTCGACGAGATCCGCGCTGTTGACGTCGCTCGGAACGCTTTCGAGCAGAACGTCGGTCGCGTCACGCATCAGCCGCACGACCCCGACGACGATGATTGCCGCCACGAAGAGCGAGAGGAGCGGATCGATCCAGGCCAGATGCGTCAGTCCGATCGCAATGCCGCCGGCGATGACGGCCATTGCACCCAACGCATCGCCGAAAACGTGAAACAGCGCCGCCCGGACGTTCATGTCGCGTTTGCCCGGCGCGCGCAATGAGAGTCCAACGCCGGCGTTAACCGCAAGGCCGATGGCCGCAACCATCGTCATCACGCCGGCGTGCGGCTCGACTGGCGCGGCAAAGCGGCGTACCGCAAAGTAGACGATCGCGAGCGTCGCGACCAGCAGAATCGTTCCATTGACGAGCGCGCCGAGCACCTCGATGCGTCCGTAACCAAACGTGCGCCGTGGATCGGCGGGTCGCGCCGCGTTGACGGCGGCGATCAATGCGAGCGCCAGCGCTACGACGTCCATGCAGACGTGTACTGCATCGCCGGTCAGCGCCAAGCTGTGCGAGACGGCGCCGCCCCAGAACTCGAGCACCGCGACCAGCGCCGTCGCCAGGAGCGCAAAACGCAGACGGCGCGCGATGCTGGTCGGGGCCATTACGGCGTCTTGCGAGCCTTCAGCCACAGGGCAAGCAGCATCGCACCAAACGTGACGAACGTCTTGCTCTCCGCGGTGCGCACGACTTCCGCCCGCCACGCTCCCTGCGCGCCGTCGATCGGCGTGGATCGCGGAATCACGCGGGGAACGGCCTCGCAATAGCGCTCGAACTCGTCGGGGAACTCCGACTGCAGGAACGCTTCTTCGTGCGGCACGATCGCTGCATACACTGCCAGCATCGCAGCCAGCGAGCCGCCGACGAGCAAGGTTCGCATGAACGGGCAGTTCCGACCGGTAAACGCGATCGCGAAACCCGTGGCGGTCACGAAGTTTCCGATATAGAGCGGGTTGCGAGTGTAGGCGTATGGCCCAGCGGTTACGAGCTTGCGCGCCGTTACCACGTCGTTGCGCGTGGTCTCGCCGGAGTAACCCACGGCCCAGCACCTAACTAGCTCGCCCGCAATGGCAATCGGCAGGCCGAGCGCAATGCTGCTCG
>JABCZE010000092.1 GCA_013289785.1 Vulcanimicrobiota bacterium
GCCAGGCGTCAGCGACCGATAGGGCTCTTCGTTGCGCTCCTCAATCGGCAACGCGTCCATGTCGGCGCGCAGGAGCGTTACGGGGCCGGGTTTTGCGCCTTGCAGCGTCGCCAGAATGCCCGTCCTTCCGATCCCGGTGCGAATCTGATCGTAGCCCGCCTCGCGCAGCTCGCGCTCGATGAACTTCGCCGTTTGGAACTCGAGCAGCGAGAGCTCCGGATGCGCATGAAAGTGGCGTCGGTAGCGGACGAGCTCCTCTTGTGGAGCGAGGGTGTCGAGTGTGGGACTCACCGAGATTGAGATGACGCGCGGAACGGATAGTATCCTGCGGTCGCTCCGCCGGCGGCGGGCAAGGCCCTACTTGAAATCAATGGGCTTGAACCATAGCTGCGAGTCGGTATAGTCGAAGATCAAGTCGAAGTTCGAGAGGGTGTTGCGGCCGATGAGGCCATCGAAATCCCGGTTCTGGGCGTATTGCGCCGACGGGACCACGACCTGGACGCTACCGAAAACCCAATCGCCCAGTACCATTCTGTGCATCGTGATGCCTTTGACTCCAAACGGGTGATTCCCTAAAGTCATCATCTGAAACTCATCCGGCGTGCCCGGCGGAACATGATTCGGATAACGCGAGAAATAATGCGGGTAGAGCATCGTATCGACGGCGCCGAGGTCGGCGACGAAATAGCCGTCGAGTCCGCTAAAGTTCGCTTTGAGCATCGGAACGCCATAGTCGAGGCGCAGCGCCAGCGGGGACCATCCCTGAGCCGCCAGACCCGGCGGCACCGAACGATACATCGTCAGCTGATTCTTCTCGAAGTTGACCTCGAGCGCACCGCTTGCGATAAAATCGGTCCCGAGCAATCCGACGACGCGCCTCCCAGGCAAGTCCTCGGCAAATCCGGCCGTTGAAAAGGCCACGTTCGCAGCAGAGAGGGCACCGACGGTTACGGACGGCGCGCGGGCGTTTGCCAGATTGATATCGCCGGCAAAGCTTAAGGTATAGGCGCCGCTCGTTTCCATGCCGAGCTCCTTGGCGATACCTGGATCGAGCAGCAGGTCGGCGGATCCCGAGTCGAGCAGAAAGTCGAGCTTCCGGCCGGCCACGATCACTGGTACGAAAATGCCATCCTGCGAAAACTCTGCTGGGATCGCAACCGACGCTGCGCTTCCCAGATCGAAAAGCGGATGGGAGCGCGGCATCGCTAAACTTGGGAGGCTGCTGGTTAGTCGCTCGTAAGTTAGCAGCTGCGTCTGCTCCGTTACGACCGAGCCGTCTCGCTCGTAGCGAACGAGGTGCGCGACGTTCCAGCCATAAACACTGCTGTAGTCGGCGTACTCCCATACTTGCCGATGGCCATCGTAGTCGATTCTTTCGACCCGAGCCAAAAGGTAACTATGAGCGTCGTAATAGCGGCGTTCGGTAAGACCAACGCTCGGCGTCACCTCAACAACATATTGCTGCGGCGTGCCGGCCGTCATGCCTAACAACTTCACGCCGCCGGTTGGATTCTCCGGCGCGCGCAACGCGACGGAGAACGGATCCACCTCCGAAAAAAGATTCGACGAATGCGTCACCAACCCGTTGGCATCCTCGCTCCAATGACGCCCGCCCTCGGAGCCGCTGGCCCAGACGAAGTTGCCGATGCGCTCCGTCGTCAGGTAATCACCGCCTTCCCGATAGCTTTCGGAGGTCCAGACGTCGCCCTTGGCCGATTGCGTCCGCTGGACGCTATGATAGGCTCCGCGCGGCAGCGACCCGGTTGCGTGCCGGGTCAGCGCGAAGAGCTGCGCGACGGAGAGCGTCACCGGAGCATACTGCTCGCCGGCATCGGCGATTTGTACGAAGAGCATCGACAGCGCCGCAAGCGCCACGCCGAAACGCAACATGCTGGCTCTTTCAATCAGCGCGGCGGCCGCCACTGCCTGGCGCAGGATTTTGCCGCACGTAACCGAGTAGGAGAGGCGGTGAAGACTAAGCCGCGGCTGACGGACGAGCAGCTCATCGCGATCTTTCGCACGATGTTGATGCAGCGCACCCTCGAGAATCGGGGTTTTCAGCTCAATCGCCAGGGAAAGATTCCGTTTGCATCGGCGAGCGAAGGCCACGAGGCCGTGCAAGCCGGAGCGGCCATGGCCTTCGAGCGCGGCAAGGACATCCTCGTGCCGTACTATCGCGATCTTGGACTGGCGCTGGGCATCGGCCTCACGCCGTACGAGGTGCTGCTTTCCCTCTTCGCGCGCGCCGCCGACCACTCGGCAGGGCGGCAGTTTCCGCACCATTATGCCAGCCGCCGTCTCGGCCTTCACACGATCAGCTCGATCATCGCCGCGCAGCTCCCGCACGCCGTCGGCGCCGCATTTGCGCTGCAGTACCGCGGTGAAGCGGGGCGCGCGGTCCTTACGACCTTTGGCGATGGCGCGACCAGCGAAGGCGAGTGGCACGAGTCGGTCAACTTCGCCGCGGTACATAAGCTGCCGATCGTCTTTCTTTGCGAGAACAACGAATGGGCGATCTCCACGCCCCTCGCGCGGCAGATGGGGCAGCCCGACGTCTATAAGCGTGCCGAGGGCTACGGGCTTCCCGGAGCCGCGGTGGACGGAATGGACCCAATCGCCTGCTACGAAGCCGTCGACGAAGCGATGCGGCGGGCTCGGTCCGGCGGCGGCCCGTCCCTGGTCGAAGCCAAGTGCTATCGTTTTCTCTCGCACACGACCGACGACGACGACCGAACCTACCGTTCGCCCGACGAGGTCAAGGCGCGCCGCAAAGACGACCCGGTGCCGTGCTTCGAACGCCTGCTGGCCGAGTACGGCGTCCTGAACGCCGAGCAGGCGGAAGCATTGAAGCGTTCCGTCCTCGAAGAGACCAACGACGCCACGGACCGGGCCGAAGCGATGGTCTACCCCGACGCCGCCGACCTCTACGAGAAGGTCTACGCCGAAGGCTGGGAACCGTGGATCGTTTGACGAGCGGAATGGGAAAAACGATGGCTACGACGGATCTACGAACGGGAAGTCTCGAGCGCCACGGATTGAGCGACGAACAGTTGCGCGACATGTTCCGCAACATGCTCTTGCAACGGCAGCTCGACAACCGAGGATTTCAGCTCAACCGCCAGGGCAAGGTTCCCTTTGCTTTGGGCAGCGAAGGGCACGAAGCGTTGCAAGCGGGCGCCGCAATGGCCTTTCATCGCGGGCACGACATTCTAGCGCCTTACTATCGCGATCTCGGGCTCTGCCTCGGCATCGGCCTCTCACCGTTCGAAATCTTGCTCTCGATCTTCGCCCGGGCCGACGATCACAACGGCGGACGCCAGTTCCCCAATCACTACTCGTCAAAAGCCGCCGGCCTGATGTCGTTCTCGTCGATTCTCGCCGCCCATCTGCCGCATGCCGTCGGCGCCGCCTATGCGATCAAGTATCGCGGTGAAACCGGGCGTGCGGTCTTGGCGACCTGCGGCGACGGAACGACCAGCGAAGGCGAGTGGCACGAATCTATGAACTTCGCCGCGGTGCACAAGCTGCCGTTCGTGATGCTGGTCGAGAACAACGAGTGGGCGATTTCGACGCCGCTCGACAAGCAGATGGCGCAGCCCGAGATTTGGAAGCGCGCGGCCGGATACGGCATGCCGGGCCGGCGTTTTAACGGCTTCGATCCGATCCAAACCTACGTCGCCGTAAAGGAAGCTATGGACCGCGCACGCGCCGGCGAAGGGCCGACGCTCGTTGAGGGCACCTGCTACCGCTACCTCGCGCACTCGACCGACGACAACGATCTCACCTATCGCACGCGCGAGGCCGTGCAAGAACGGCGCAAAGACGATCCGGTGCCGGCCTTCGAAGCGCTGCTGCTCGAACACGGCATCGTGACGGCCGACGGCGTCGCGGCGATGCGCCAAGACGTCTTGCGCGAAACCAACGAAGCGACGGACGCGGCCGAGGCGCTGCCCTATCCCGAACCCGCCGACCTCTACAAACACGTCTACGAAGGAGCTTGGGAACCGTGGCAGTCGTAAGCAGCACAAACTCGACGGTGATGAACAACGTCGAGGCGGTTCGCGCAACGCTCTACGAAGCGATGAAGAACGACGAGCGCACCGTGATTCTCGGCGAGGACGTCGGCGCGCGCGGCAACGTCTTTCTGATCACCAAGGACTTCATCGGCGAGTTCGGCGAGCGCCGCGTTATCGATACGCCGATCGCCGAGGCGTCGATCGTCGGCATTGCGGTCGGCATGGCGATGGAAGGCTTGCGTCCAATCGCAGAAATTCAGTTCGCGGACTTTATCTATCCGTCGTTCAACCAGATCGTCGGCGAGGCCGCCAAGATTCGCTATCGTTCGAACGGCGAATACACCTGCCCGCTGGTCATTCGTACGCCGTACGGCGGCGGCGTTCGCGGTGCGCTCTCCCACTCGGTCTCCATCGAAGCGCTCTTCTATCACGTTCCCGGCCTAAAAATCGTCGCGCCGGCATTTCCCGACGACGTCAAGGGGCTGCTCAACGCCGCCATCGACGATCCGGACCCCGTGCTCTTTTTGGAGCACAAGAAAACCTATCGGCTGATCAAAGGCGAGGTCCCCGACGGTCACTATACGATTCCGCTGGGGAAGGCCAACATTCGCAAAGCGGGGACGCAGTTGACGGTCGTGTCGTACGGACTCTACCTGCACTGGGCGCTTGAGGCGGCCGAACGCTTAGCGCAAGAAGGTTTGTCGGTTGAGGTGCTCGATCTGCGCTCGATTCGCCCGATGGACAAGACCGCGATTCTCAACAGCGTCGAGAAGACCCGAAAGCTGCTGATCGTTCACGAGGACAACAAGTTTGGCGGGATCGGTGCCGAGATCAGCGCCATGGTTGCCGAAGAGGCGCTCTTCTCGCTCGACGCGCCGATCCGCCGCCTTTGCGGTCCCGACGTGCCGTCCATGGGCTACGCCCTGCCGCTCGAGGAAGAGTTCATGTCGTCGCCCGCTGAAATGGCCGACGCAATGCGCGCGATGGTGAAGTTCTAAACATGGCAACGACGATAACGATGCCGCAGCTCGGTGAAACGGTCACCGAGGGGACCGTGGCGCAATGGCTCAAGAGCGTCGGCGATTCGGTCGACAAGTACGAAGATTTCGTTGAAGTGTCGACCGACAAAGTCAACGCCGGTGTTCCGTCGCCGGTAACCGGGACGATTCGCGAGTTATTGGTCAAGGAAGGCGAGACGGTCGCAACGGGCACGCCAATCGCGGTGATCGACGAAGTCGGCGCGGCAAGCGCGCCGGCGCCGGCGCCTCCGGCAACGTCTGCCGCGGCCGCCGCTCCGGCACCGCGGGCCGCGCAACCCTCGCCGTCCGCCCCCTCGCCAAACGGTTCGCCCGCGCCTGCCGCGTCCGCCGTATCGGAACTCGAGCTCGAAGGCGCGCTCCGCGGTGCGTCGCCGGCCGTTCGCCGATTGGCTCGCGAACATCGCATCGACATTCGCGCGATCAAGGGGAGCGGCTCGAATGGTCGCGTTACCGCCGACGACGTGCTTGCGGCAGCGCGCACCGGCGCGCCGACACCTCATGCACCTGCAGCCGCTGCTGCTGCAACGGTTCCACCGGGCACTCGCACCTCAACCTATGCCCAGCCGATTCCGGGAACGAGCATCTCGCTCGTGCAAGCGCGCAAAATTATCGCCGAACGCATGGTCGAGAGCAAACACACCGCGCCGCATGCGTGGTCCATGGTGCAGATCGACGTGACCAACGTGTGGAAGTGGCGCGCCCGCGAAAAGGATCGCTTCGAACGCGAGACGGGTTATAAGCTCACGCTCCTCCCCTTCTTCATCCGCGCGGTCGTCGAATCGCTCGCAGCATTTCCGCTGATGAACGCGCGCTTCGTGCCCGCGACGGCCGGCGGTCCGCCGAGTATCTACGTCAACGACGAGGTGAACATCGGCATCGCGATCGGTCTGCCGGCCAATCTCGTCGTCCCGGTCGTCCGCGGCGCCGACAAGCTTTCGATCAAGGGGCTCGCCGTCAAGGGTGGTGAGCTGATCGACAGGGCGCGCAAGAACAAACTCGGCGTCGACGATCTCGCCGGCGGTACGTTTACCGTCAACAACAACGGCGCCAACGGCTCCTGGGCCTCGGCACCGATCATCAACGGCGGTCAAGCGGGCATCGTCACCATGGAGACGGTCCTCAAGACGGTCGTCGTGCGCGACGACGATTCCCTCGCGATCCGCTCCATGATGAACTCCTGTCTCTCGCTCGACCACCGCGTCGTCGACGGTTACGTCGCCAGCGGCTTCCTCGCCGAACTCAAGCGGCGCCTGGAAGCGATGGGCCCCCAAGGAGATCTGTAAGCGGAACTTCGCAAGCATTTCCGCTTTGAAGCGGCGCATGCGCTTCCGTATCATGAGGGGAAATGCAAGCGCATGCACGGGCATTCATACCGTCTGGAAGTCGCGATTCGTGGCCCATTGCAGACGCAAGGGCCGGCCAGCGGTATGGTTGAGGATTTCGAGACGATCGAGGGCATCGTCGAGCAGCGCGTCATCGGCCGGCTCGACCATCAAACGCTCAACGACATCGTTGAGAACCCCACCGCCGAAAACGTGCTGCTCTGGATCTGGCAACAACTGGATGGCCACCTACGCGGCTTCGAAGAGGCCGTGCTCTGGGAGACT
>JABCZE010000093.1 GCA_013289785.1 Vulcanimicrobiota bacterium
GTGTCGCTGGGGTTGACCCCGGCAGCCTCGATTTTGATGCGCACGCAATCCGCGGGCAGCGGCGCCTCTGCCACGTCGCTGACGCGCAAGTTTGCCAGCGGGCCGAACTGCTCGATTCGCAGCGCTTTCAGGCCGCTAACGCTCCGCGACGGCGCCGAGGTCGCGATCGCCCAGGCCGCGATCCGAAACGTTGCGCAGCAGGGCCGCCATGGCGTCAATCACCGGCAGACGTTCGTGGTGGGCCGCGGCCTGCATCAGCACCGCGTCTTTGTGCGCCATGTCGACGCTCCAGAGCGGATCGTACTCGTTGTTGGCCATGCGCTTTCCGCGGCCACGAATCTGCCCCGCCGGATCGTAGAAGTCGAAAAGCTCGTAGGCTTGTGCGCGAGCTAGACCTTGCTCCTCCGCAATGCGCAGCGCATCGTTGATGCCGCCGACCACCGCTAGAATCATCCCGTTCCCCATCAGCTTATAGATGGCCGCGAGGTCCGGACGCTCGCCAAGGTAGCGCAAGTCGCTGCACATCGCCTCCAGCGCAGCGCGAAGGCGCGCGAAGAGCGGCAGGTTGCCCGACGCCATCATCACGCCGGTGCGCTCTAGTGCCATCGGCGGCCCCATGAAGACCGGCGCGTGAAGCAACGCGTGTCCCGACTCCTCGAGCCGCGCGACCCGCTCGGCGACGCGTTGCGGCAGCACGGTCGAATGGTCGACGATCGGACATTCCAATGCGATTCCCGGCAGCGCCGAATCCAATACGGCGTCGACGCTCGCGTCATCGCTCAGGCAGAGGTGAACGCGCTGCGCGCCGCCGGCTGCCTGCGCCGGATCGGTAAACACGCGCGTGCCGTCCGCTTCGAGGGCTTGCGCTTTGGCTGCGGTACGGTTCCACACGTGCACGGTGAGGCCACGGCGCAGCATCGCGCGTACCATCGCCGAGCCGAGCATTCCGGTACCATAAAAGGTGACGGTCTCGCTCATACTTTCTTGTTCCCCCGATTGGCGCGAATAACTCCCAGCGGTGTCAGTTCTTGCCGGCGAGGTCTTGGGCGAGAACGAACCGGATGCCGAGTGCCTGGAGCTTGGGAATCATCGCGCGTACGGCCGCCAGCGTGGTCGGACGCGGGTGACCGATCGCTATGGCGCTGCCGGTACGTTGCGCGATGGCAGCTGCCTCCGAAAGCTGCGCTTCGCTGTACGCGACATCGGCTCGATTATCCAAAAACACGTCGCGCGCCGCCGTCGGAACTCCCATTTGGCGCGCGGTCTCCTCTCCGACCGACGCAGCGTTGGTCTTCGAATCGATGAAGAAGAGGTTGTGCTCTGCGAGTACGCCGATTACGGCGCGCATCACGCGGGGATCGGCGGAGGCTTTGCTGCCTTCGTGATTGTTGACGCCGCGCGCGAGGGGCACTTCGGCAAGATCGCTTTGCACTTGCGCGACGATTTGCGCATCGCTCATCTCGGTGGTGACTTTTCCGGGCCCTGGATTAAGGCCGGAGAGCGTCTCCATCGGCAGATGGAGCATCACGCCCTTCCCCGCGTCGGACGCCTCGCCGGCGATGACGCTCGTGTAGGGAACGTCGGGTAAGACCGAGAGCGTCAACGGTATATCGAGGGCGACGAATCCGCGCTCGGTCGCAATCCACTGGCCGCAATCGTCCACGATCAGCGCGAGTTGCGGGCCTTGGGCGTTTTCGGCCGGCGTGGACGTGGGCGATGCCGCCGGCACTGCAGACGGCAGTGGCGTTACCGCGGGCGTTTCGACCGGCGTTGCGACGGGCGTCGCCGCCGGAGCCGACGGCTCCGAGGACGGCGCAAGCGTATGGAAGACGTAATGAGTAACGGGGTGCGGTTGGGGCCGCAGCAGCCACCATCCGGCAATGGCTGCGAAGAGGATCAATACGATCAGCGAAACGAGCGGCCCCACGCCGGAGCTCGAGCGTCGCGAGGTTCTCTTTGGCACCGGGGCCTGTTATTCGGCAATCCAGGATATCGCCCTCGCCAAGATGTAGCAGTGGTCCCTATGCAATTACAGGGAAAGACATTTATCGTTACCGGCGGCAGCTCCGGACTGGGAGCGGCCTGCGTTATGGAGTTCGCGCGCGCCGGCGCCAACATCGTGATTTGCGACGTCAGCGATCGTGGAAGCGAACTGGCGCGCGAGATCGGCGCTGCGGTTCGCTTTGCGAAAACCGACGTTACCGATAGTGCACAAGTTCAGAGCGCGGTAGATCTGGCAGCGGAAGCCTTCGGCGGATTGCACGGCGCGATCAACTGCGCGGGTATCGCGACCGCGGAACGCGTCATCGGCCGCGAAGGGCCGCTGCCGTTGGATCATTTTTCTAAGGTCATCACCGTGAACTTGATCGGCACGTTCAACGTCATCCGATTGGCGGCGGCCAAAATGATCGAACGCCCCGTCGAGCCGGGCGAAGATCGCGGCGTCATCGTCTGCACCGCGTCGGTGGCAGCCTACGACGGACAGATCGGTCAGGCGGCCTACGCTGCCTCGAAAGGCGGCGTCGTCGGACTCACGCTCCCCGTTGCGCGCGAGTTCGCACAGCATCAGATTCGCGTGGCGAGCATTGCGCCGGGAATCTTCGACACGCCGATGCTTGCGGGTTTACCCGAAGCAGCGCGCGAGTCGCTTGGCAAGCAGGTGCCCTTCCCGTCGCGTCTTGGAAAGCCGGCAGAGTATGCCGCCCTGGCGCGGCACATCGCCGAGAACCAGATGCTTAACGGTGAAGTAATCCGCCTGGACGGCGCGATCCGAATGGCGCCGCGGTGACTCGTTAGCAGAGTCGAGAAGTCATGAAGGCGTTCTTATCATGCTTGTTTGCTTGCGTATGCGCGGTGATTGCGTTGTCGGCGCAGGCGGGCCAAAACGTTCCGCCATGGCGGGTCGCAGCTACATCGCGACCCCTCGTCACGGCGACACCGATCCCGCTTCCGTCGCCCGATCGGTTGCTCTATCTGATTCGGCGGCAGTTTCGGTCGCATCGGCCGCCGCCGCCGTACATCACCTACACGCTGATTCGAAAGCAAACGCTCGACGACGGCTATCCCGATCTGCTCAACAGTTACACCTACCACATTTGGTGCCGAACGTCGGATCGCGCGGCGTTGGGTCGTCGCGTGTATCACGGCTCGGCTCGCGGTACGCTCGAGTTCTTACGCCCCTCGTTCAACGAGCCGTGGGACCCGGGCCCTCCGACGGCCGATCTCTTCGAGCCGGCGCCGGTCCATCCACATACGAGCCCGCGCGACTTCGTCCCGACTCCAGAGCCGACGGGCAACCTGCTGACGATTGCCAGCGTGACCGCACTGGGCGAGTTCGACTACCGCGTCACGCGAGTCGCTAACGAGGGCAGTCAGATTCACGTCAGCCTTCAGGCTCGCCGCGATCCCGATCGAAATCGCTTGCGCGACCTCTACGTTGACGCCAAGACGCTCGAACTGCAAGAAGTCATCGCGACGGACAAGCTTTACGACGAAGGCGACGGCGGCAAGAAGGTCTATCCGATGCTCTTTACCGTCACGCTGGGCTGGATGCACGACATGCCGATGATTACGCACATCCATGGAACGCCGACGTACCAGAGCGATGCCGACTATCTCGGGATCGACGCCACCGTCGATTACGATTTCACCGAGATTACGTTTCCGGATACTTTACCGGAATGGTATTTCGATCCGCGATCGTACGCGCAGCACGTTACCGACGCGCCGTCTTAACTTCGCTAGGCCGGAACGGGCGGGTTCGCCTTGATGAGCTCCGGAAATTCCTGGCGCAGCCGCTTGAGTTTCGGCAGGTCGTTGAAGACGATGTAAGGGTCGTGCGGATTGTGCAGGGCAAACTCTTGGTGGTAGGCTTCGGCGGGATAGAATCCGCGTAGCGGCGCGACGACCGTTACGATCGGTGCCGGAAAGGCGTGCGTTGCCTGGAGGTGAGCGATGGCGGCGACTGCCTGCGCGCGTTGCGCATCGGTGGTGTAGTAAATCTCCGAGCGATACTGCGTGCCTTCGTCGGGGCCTTGGCGGTTGAGTTCGGTCGGGTCGTGCGCGACCTGGAAGTACACGTCAAGCAGCGACTTGAACGAAATCTTTGCCGGGTCGTAGGTGATCTCGACGGATTCGGCGTGTCCGGTCGCGCCCGTGCTGACGATTTCATAGTGGGCCGTCGCGGCGTTGCCGCCCGAGTAGCCGGCCACGACGCGGTCGACGCCTTTGAGCTCCTCGAAGACGAGCTGCATCCCCCAGAAGCATCCACCCGCGAGGACGACGCGCTCGGTGGTGCCTTGGGCGGCTGCCGGCGCCGCCGATGCGCCGATGCCGAGGGCCAGAAAGAAGGCGATAGCGTTACGAATCTTCACGCTCTCTAGAACGCATCCGGCGCCCAAATGGATGACCCCCGCCGGGTTGGCGCGCATCTCTTTATGGGGCCGGGCGGTTGACCTTTGAGATGCACGACGATTTCCATCCGCTCGTTCGCGAATGGTTCGACTCCAGTTTTACGGCCGCTACGGAGCCGCAACTCCAGGGCTGGCCGGCGATTCGAGCCGGCGAGGACGTGCTGATCTCCGCTCCGACCGGCTCGGGAAAGACGCTTGCCGCCTTCACGCTGTGCCTCGACGACCTCGTGCGGCGCGCGACCGAGGGCACGCTGCCCGATAGCACGCTCGTGGTCTACGTCTCGCCGCTGAAGGCCCTGACCAACGACGTCCGCGAGAACTTGGAGAAGCCGCTTGCCGCGTTGACCGCGCTTGCCGAAACGCGGGGCCTGACGATGGCGCCGATTCGCTCGGCCGTGCGCACCGGCGATACCACCGCCACCCAGCGCCAAAGCATGTTGCGAAAGCCGCCGCACGTCCTCGTCACGACGCCCGAGTCGCTTTACATCCTGCTGACGGCCGAGAAGTCGCGCGCGCTCTTCGCCGGCGTTACCACCGTGATCGTCGACGAGATTCATGCGATGGCGGCCGACAAGCGCGGTTCGCATCTGGCGCTCACGCTCGCGCGCCTGGATCATCTGGTCGTAGCGACGACCGGGAAAAAACCGCAACGGATCGGGCTTTCGGCGACCGTGCGTCCGCTGGAAAAGGTGGCGCAGTTCTTGAGCGAGCGTGCGACGATCGTCAACGTCGGGCACCGCCGCGAAATGGAGCTGGCGATCGAAGTTCCCAGCGACGAACTCGGCCCGGTGGCGAGCAAAGAGATGTGGGGCGAGATCTACGACCGCGTCGCCGCCGAGATTCACAAGCATAAGACGACGCTGGTCTTCGTGGGAACGCGCCGCATGAGCGAGCGCGTCGCCTTTGCGCTCAACGAACGCCTCGGCGAAGGCTTCGCGATGCCGCATCACGGCAGTCTGGCCCGAGAGATGCGTTTCGACGTCGAGCGGCGACTGCGAAGCGGTGAGCTGCGAGTCGTCGTAGCGACGGCTTCGCTCGAGCTGGGCATCGACATCGGCTCGGTCGATCTCGTCGTACAGTTGGGGTCGCCGCGCGCGATTGCAGTGGCGTTGCAGCGCATCGGGCGGTCGGGCCACTGGGTTGGCGCCAAGCCGAAGGGCATCTTCTACATAACGACGCGCGACGAACTGCTCGAGTGTGCGGCGCTGGTGCGCGCAATTCGCGGGGGCGCGCTCGATGCGCTCGAGATTCCGAAAGCGCCGCTGGATATTCTCGCGCAGCAGATCGTCGCAGCCTGCGCGCAGCACGAATGGGAAGTGGAAACCCTCTACGCAACCGTTCGCACGGCGTTTCCGTATCGCGATCTCGAGCGTTCGGAGTTCGAGAACGTTCTCTCGATGCTGGCCGACGGGATCGCGACCTCGCGCGGTCGCAGCGGAACGTATCTGCACTACGACCGCGTCAACGGCCGGCTGCGCGCGCGGCGAGGGGCGCGCTTGGCCGCGATCACCAGCGGCGGCGCGATCCCCGATACCGCCAACTACAGCGTGATCGTCGAGCCGGACGGCCACGTGATCGGCTCGCTCGACGAAGATTTCGCGATCGAAAGCATGGCCGGCGATATCTTCCTTCTCGGCACCAACTCGTGGAAGATCCGGCGCGTCGAGGCCGGCGTGGTGCGCGTGGAGGACGCGCACGGGGCCCCGCCGTCGATTCCGTTCTGGAACGGCGAAGGGCGCGGGCGCACGATCGAGCTTTCGCGCGAGGTCTGCGCGGTGCGCGTGGCGATCGACGAGCGCGACGACGCCGCTGCAATCGCGTGGCTGGAAGAAGAGTGCGCGCTGGATCGCGCGGGCGCGGAGCAGGCGGTTGCGTACATCCGCGCGGGTAAGAAGATTCTGGGCGTCGTGCCGACGGATCGCACGCTGGTCGCGGAACGTTTCTTCGACGAAGGCGGCGGCATGCAGTTGATCCTGCACACGCCGTTTGGGGCACGCATCAATCGCGCCTGGGGATTGGCTTTGCGCAAGCGTTTCTGCCGCTCGTTCAATCTCGAGCTGCAGGCCGCCGCAACCGACAACGGCATCGTGCTGTCGTTGACCGACCAGCACGCGTTCCCACTCGACGTCGTCTTCGAGTTCGTCAAATCGGCGAGCGCCGAGCAAACGCTCACGCAGGCGCTGCTGCCCGCGCCGATGTTTGCCGCGCGTTGGCGCTGGAACGCCACTCG
>JABCZE010000094.1 GCA_013289785.1 Vulcanimicrobiota bacterium
GCGCCCGACCAGGCCCAGTATTACGACGTCGGCGGCGGCTGGTCGAATCAAACCTTCGGCTTTTTCGGCGCGACCCGCAAGGTCGGTGAGTACTACGATCCTGTTGATGGATTCGTCTCGCATCCCGGCATCGCTGGTTATGCGCTCTACGCGGCAAAGATTTGGGACTTTGACGGGAACAGCGATCTCAAAGCGGTGGGCGTGTCGGGATACATGGACCGCTACCAGGGGCCGATGATGGGAAGCGCGCAGAGCGACAACCAACTGCTGCTCGACGTCCTGACGAAGAACGCGCTGGACTTTCAGGTTTTTAGCGGGTCCAACTATTGGCGCTTCGGCGACCTACTGACGCCGATTTCGCAGAGCGCCGGGTTTTCGTTCACCTACGACAGCGGCTTACAGACGAACAATCCGGGGAACTTTCCTAATCACGGGACGTCGTCGACGCCTACGCAGATCAGCTACAACACGGGCAGGTATGGCACCGGGCGGCTCGACACGTGGTTTCGCACGACGACGATTCGCGTGGGCAATCGCGGGGCGCTGACGCTAGCCCTCGACGACACGGCGCAATGGTTGCCGGCTCCCGGGCCGGACAACATTCAATGGTTCGAGAGCCTGAGCTACGCCTATCAGATCGGAAGCAACTCATCGTTCGCGGTCGGAATACGAGATGTGATCGGTAATCCACCGATCCCCAACGGCGGCGGCGATTGCATGGGCCGCTGCTCGAACGTTTCGGTCGCATACCACTTACGGTTGCGAACGAGCGAGCTCTACCTGGCCTACGGCAATCCCAACGCGCTCACGACGGTGCCGCAGGCGATTTTCAAAGTCATCTTCTACGCGGGAGCGCAAAAGGGAACGTAAGAGAGCAAACTGCTATTCGCTTGGTAACGCTCAAGTGCCGAATTCGCTTCAGGTCATCCATCACAATGCCGGCGACGTAGACGTTACCGTTGGCATCGGCGGTAACGCGCCAGCGCACCTTCTTGGTGGAGAGGAGCAAATGACAATAAAAATTTCGATCGCGACCATTTTTGCAACAATTGCATTAGCAACCACTACCCTGCTTTCCGGCTGTGGTGGCGGCGCTTCGTCATCGAGCTTCGCCCCTTCCGCGTCAACCCAGCAGAGCACCACACAATCGGGGTCGACCGTACGATCGCAAGGAAGCGTCATGCACTATAATCTCGTCACCCTCGACTCGCTCGGCGGAAGCGTTAGCTTCGCCATCAACGTCAACAGCAGCGGCCAAATCAGCGGCACGTCGCTGTTGAGCGGAAACGAAATCTTGCACGCTCAGGTTTGGATAGACCCCCCTCGCACGATTGACCTCGGCACGCTGGGCGGCCCGAATAGCGCGATTTTCCAATATAACCATGGCCGCCCGGGCCAGTTCGTGGGCTGGTCCGAAACTTACGATACCGACCCCTACGGCGAAAACTACTGCGGTTTCGGCACGTCACACATTTGCCGCGGATTCAGCTGGCAGGACGGCAAGATGCGGTCGCTCCCGACGCTTGGGGGAAATAATGACCAGACCAACGACGTGAACAAGCGCGGCCAGATCGCCGGTGATTCGGAGACCAGCACCAAAGACTCGAGTTGCAAATCACCGCAAGTCTTTGACTTCCTCGGCGTCATTTGGCAGCCGGACGGCAAGATCACAACCCTGCCGCCGTACCCCGGCGATACCGTTTCGTACGCGTACACCCTTGACCAGTCCGGGCAGGATGCCGTTGGGAATTCAGGCTCGTGCGCCGCATCAACAGCTCACGCGCTGCTCTGGCGAAACGCCTCTTCACCGATCAACCTCGGCAGCCTCGGAGGCAACGAGGGCAACGTAGCGCTGGACATCAATAGCCGGGGTCAGGTCATTGGTAACTCCAACCTTTACGGAAACATGGTAACTCATACGTTTCTGTGGCAGAGCGGCACGATGAGCGATCTTGGCACGTTGCCCGGCGACGCCGATAGCTTTGCCGGCGGGATCAACGATAGGGGGCAAGTCGTCGGCGAATCGTGCGACGCTAGCGGAAACTGCCGAGGCTACCTCTGGCAGAAGGGGACGATGACCGATCTCAATACGTTCGTTCCGCCGAGCGATAACCTAAACGTGTTGTTTGGCAGCAACATTAACGACAGCGGAGAGATCACGGGAGCAACCGTTAACCAAACGGGCTTAGAGCGCGCGATCGTGTTGGTCCCTCACGGATCGGGCGACGTCTTGCGCATCGGCGTGCGGCGGCGACTTCTGAATCCCGGTGCCCGCTTCTGGGATCTTCGCAGAGCTGCAATTCCGCAATAGCGCTTCGGCAATCAGAGGCGGTTTACGTCGACGGGCGTCACCCGCCTCTGCTCGCCGCCGAAGACGTTCAATCGGCGAAGTTCGAGCATCCAGCGCATCTGTCCCAAGAGTGACACATGAGAGGCGAAGACGTAGGCCAGAAATGCGATCGGGACGAGGACGACCGATAAAAGCGGCACAAAACTTGCGATAGCTGCCGGCAGAAAGAAGCCAATAAAGAGAAGCTTCACCACGAGCTCGAGGAGGAAGAAGAAGCCCAAGGTCTCCCAGAAATGACCGGTCGTAATCTCCCAGGATTCGCCGAAGGGATTCTTTCCTTCGCCGAGCAGGTATGCCCACGTGGCCTGCGACCACTTCACGAACATCAGCACGCCCGGCACGATTAGAAAGATGAGGCCGACTTCGCTAACGACTCCGATCGCGATTCCAATTCCGATCATTCCTAGTATTCGCATGAAGGTCATCCGGAACTCGGGCCGCACGGTGCGCAGAACGGCCGGCAAGGCAAAAAAGACTGCGACGGCGCCGAGAACGTTGGCGGGCTGAACCGCCATCTGAACCTGCCACTGTTCCTGCGAGTTGGGGTCGGCGAGGTGCACGAACGGCACCGATAATCCGGCGAGAGCACCGATCGCAGCAAGAAGCCCATAGACGGACACGCGCGAGCGCATGATCGGCCACGCGTCGACGAAGGCCCCTCGTACGATCTGCACCATGTCGGGTTGCGCGCTTTTCACACAGGCGGGCATTCGACCGCCGTTTAGGCTGGCCTCTCGTTGCACGGAGCCATCGCGCGCTCGGCCGGGGCCTGGACGCCGCCTTACTTCTGAATGGCGGCTTCGCTGACGATCCGCGTCAGCGTGCCGGGTTTGAAAGGTGATCGAAGAGCAACTTGCTGCAACAAAGCCTCCAACCCGAGCGTTCCGCCGAGCGAACACAGGCGAACCCACTTTTTGATTGCCGCAGTTCTGTCGGTTAGAGACTCGAGCCAAAGCTGCAGCGCGCAGCCGATCGCCAAAGCGTAATCGATGTAGTAGAAGGGAGCAGCGTAGACGTGGCGCTGCCGCTGCCAGCGCGCGCCGCTTTCGAGTGCTTTAATCCCGCCGGTGGTGCGCCACGGAATGTAGCGCCGTTCGACTTCAAGCCACATCTCGCAGCGCTCGCGAGGCGTCGCGGCGGGAGTTGTGTATGCGAACTCCTGGAAATGATCGATTGCGGCAATGTACGGCAGCATTCCGATGAGATATCGCAGTTGCTGCGACTGGTAACGCTCCGAATCACGCTGAAAGACACTATTGTAGAGCGGCTCCGCGAGCAGCTCCAGACCCATCGAGTGAATTTCGCCGATCTCACTGGTTGGAATGATTTGCTCGAGTGCGGGGTGGTGCCGGGATTGGTAGTTCTGGAAGGCATGACCCAGTTCGTGAACGACGGATCCCACGTTGCGAGAGGTCCCCGCGTAGTTGGCAAAAACAAACGGCATCGCGACTTCGGGAAGAAACGTGCAAAAGGCGCCGCCCGCTTTACCCGTCCGATCCGATAAATCCATCAAGCCGCCGTCAACCATCTCCCGCAAGAAGTTCGCGAACGTGGGGTGAATCGCGATGGCGCCGGAACGGAGGTTCAGAATCAGCGCCTCCGCAGTCGCGGGGGCCCGCGGCGCGGGGTAACCGATCGCGTAGCGCCTCATCCCACGGCATCAGCTCACTGACGCCGAGCGCGTCAGCTTGCTCTCGCGCGAACGTTTGGGCCAGCGGAACGATCGATTCGGCGATTTCGTCGCGAAACCGCGCGACCTGGCTCGGGCCATATTCCACTCGGCCTAATCGCTTATACGCCAGCGGCAGGTGGCTTTCGTAGCCGAGTTTGTGGGCCATCAACGTCCGGCACCGGACAAGGTCGTCGAAGAGGGCATCCAGCTTCGTCAAGCACTTACTCAAAGCGTTCCATCCGGCACTGCTCGCCTCTCGCCGGAGCGCCTCATCGCCGTCCTCGGCAAATGAAGCGAGACCGGCGAGCGAGTACTCCCGACCGCGCAGCGGAGCCTTTATCGTGCCGATCAACTGGAAGTATTCGTCCGTCAACCGCGCTTCCAACGTCAGATCGTCTTGAATGGCCGGCGCGAACGTCGTGATGTCCGCTTCCCAGCGGGCGACCGTTGCCACTCCGACGATGCCTTGAACTACTCGGCGCCGCTCAGAAGCAAGCAGGTATGTTTTCAACTCGGCGTCATGCGCCTCATAAAACGGTAGCGTCTCTGCAAGCATTCGACCATTGGCCGCAGCGACGTCGTTGAAGACGTCCTGTCGCATTTCAAGATGAACGCGGGATTTCCAAGCGGCAACCGAACGCCGCAGCTTCTCCCATCGTTCAAAGACTTCGATCGGATCGTTGCCCGCGTCCGCCCGAGTAAGATCCCGAAGCGCCGCGTATTCGACGGAGACCGAAGTCAAGTCAAAGGCAATCTCGTTCACCCGTGGTTACACCCCATGAGGAATCGCCTGGCCATCACTCTTCTAATCCAGCGCCCGACACGATCCGCCTGCTAAGGGCCGAGAAGCGGCCGGGTTGCTATATTGACAACATTCAATATAGTGATTAACATCGAAAGATGTCGATTCAGCGTTGCTGTCCGCCGGCAAAGCTCGTGAAACGGGACTTCGAACCCACAGCGGCGCTGTTCAAGGCCGTTGCCGATCCCTACCGCCTCACGATGCTGGCGACCCTCGCCGCGAACGTTCATGAAGTGTGCGTCTGCGATTTTACCGACGCGCTCCCATTGAACCAGCCGACGGTCTCGCATCACTTGCGGGTTTTGCGCGAGGCGGAGTTGGTAACGTTCGAACGCCGGGGGACTTGGGTCTACTACCGGCTAGCCGCCGGCGCTCTCGAACGTTTGAATGCCGCCTTAACCGCCGTCTTCCGAAAAAAGGTGCACGTATGAAGACTCACCTTAACCTTGCGACGACCGACCTCGCCACAAGCATCAACTTCTACTCGGTTCTGCTCGATGCCAAGCCGAAACGAGTGCTCGCGGATTATGCGCTCTTCGTTACCGACGAGCCTGCGCTCGAGCTTGCGCTCGATCTTACTGAATCGGTCGAGGCCACAACGGACGCCCACTACGGCATTTGCATGGAAAGTGTCGAGGAGGTCGACCGCGCCATTGCACGGCTGCAAAGCGCGGGCTTTGCCGTCTCGATCGAGCGCGAGCAGACCTGTTGCTACGCTAATCAAACCAAGGGGTGGGCCGTGGATCCTTCGGATCGAAGGTGGGAAGTCTATACCGTCCACGGCGAAGCCGCAGAACGTGACGGCGCCGATACTACCTGCTGCACCGCGTGACGCATCCGGCCACGAGCTTGCTAAAGCGAAGCCTTGTCGAGATGCTCGGCACAGCCTTGCTGCTCGCCGCGATCGTCGGCTCGGGGATCATGGCGGAACGTTTGAGCGCAGAAAATCATGCGCTTGCGCTCCTGGCAAATACGCTGGCGACGGGTGCGGCGCTGATGTGCCTGATCGCGGCGTTTGGGCCGATCTCGGGCGCGCACTTCAATCCAGCCGTCTCGCTTGCCGATGCGATTCGCGGCGGCCTCAAGTGGCGCGAGGTTCCGGCCTATTGGCTCGCGCAGCTCTCCGGCGCTACCGCCGGGGTTGCCGTGGCTAACACGATGTTCGGCCTTCCGCTATTCTTCATTTCCCATCATGTTCGCACTGGGCAAGCGCAATGGCTGGCCGAGTTCGTCGCGACGTTTGGCCTGTTGACGATCGTCTGGGGCAGCGCGCGATCGCGCTCGCCCTTCATTGCCTTTTCGGTTGCAGCCTACATCGTCGCCGCGTACTGGTTTACATCATCGACGTCGTTCGCAAATCCCGCCGTCACCTTTGCACGATCGCTCTCCGATACGTTCGCGGGAATTCGCCCGCAGGACGCTCCACCGTTCATCGTAGCGCAGTTTCTGGGCGCCGCGTGCGCAACGTGGGTCTTCATGTGGCTTGCCCCAATCCCCAAGGACGGCTTCGATCCCGTTCTCGTTCCTCATAAATGAATCGTCGCGTGTTATTCGTTTGCGTTCACAACTCGGCGCGCAGTCAAATGGCCGAGGCTTTTCTTAACGCCATATGCCCCGACGACTTCGTTGCCGAAAGCGCCGGCTTGGAACCCGGGACGCTCAACCCGCTCGCCGTCGCGGCGATGCGCGAGATCGGGATCGACATCTCGGCAAACGAAACAAAAAGTGTTGCTGAGTTCGTTGCGCTGGGAGAACCTTTCTCTTTTGTCATCACGGTTTGCGACGATGCGAGCGCCGAGCGTTGCCCGGTATTTC